>CAYXMO010000281.1:0-4457 GCA_964465935.1 uncultured Rhizobium sp. | reverse complement strand
CTCCGGCGACGCACGGCCCGGTGACGGCATCGCCGCTCTGCGCCCGCCTGCCGGGCGACATCGGTCCCGATCCCGCGCTCGGCGCGCGCAGCCTCGGCTACAAGGGCATCATCGGGCGTACCGTCACCACCGCGGTCGACGATGTCGAAACCCCGTTCGACAACTATTCCTGGCAGACCTTCGTCGCCCTCAACTGGACCCAAGGCAAGACCAACCGTCCCGCCGCCGAAGGCCTGCAAGACACCGGCGCGCGCGTCTGGCAGGGCTGGGACCGCGTCTCCCAAGTGTTCGGCAACAGCGCGGTGCAAGCCAATTGCCATCCGCTGCTCGGCGAACAGGTGTTCTCGATCGCGTCGAACGGCAACGGCACGCCGGCGATCCGCAACGAGGAATACATCCAGGCGGCGACCGGCGATCCGGCGATCGACGTCGACGGCAACTGGACGCTCTATGAGCGCCGCCTCAACGGCATCGAGATCGCCTATCTGCGCGCGCCCAAGGGCAACGCGGCCTGGAACCTGACGACGCTGGCGGGGCAGTTGAACTTCAACAAGGCCGGCCAGGTCGTGAGCTTCCCCTCGGTCGGCCCGGCGCCCAACGGCGCGATGGAGATCAAGGCGGCGTGGCGCATCCTCGATCCCAAGAAGCATGCGGCGAACGCACAGCGCTTCTTCACCATCCGCGCCATGCTTGCGGTCGCGCCCGATCTTGTGTTCAACGGCGCCGGTCCGCGCGCCCCGATCTGCCAGAGCGTCGAGCTCGGCCTCGTGGCGATGCACATCATCCAGAAGAACCCGCCGACCAAGAATGCGCTGAAACCCGAATGGTTCTGGTCGACTTTCGAGCATGTCGACAACGCACCGCAAGCGGCCTTTCCCTGCGACGTCGTCCGTCCCGGCTATTGCCCGACCCTCAACAAGCTGCAATGCCCGCCGGTGCTGCGGCTTCAGAAGACCGACTATTCCTATTACGACGCCAAGCATCCGGAGCTGCCGACCAACCAGCCGCCAAAGCTCCTGCTCGGCGGCAAAGCGTTCCTGTGGAACCCGGTGCCGCCCTACGCCAAGAGCTTCCTGACCACCGCCAAGGACGGCAGCAAGGTCGGCACCCAGATCGCGCGCTGCTGGGCGGTCTATCCCTTGACGCAACAGCTCAACACCCAGTGGCAGGCGCAATTGCGCGCCGTCCATTCGGTGTTCGCCAACTACATGCTGGTGGGCACGCAATGGGGCGCAGCAGTGGAAGGCTCGACGCCGCCGGCGCCGCCGATCGGACCGGCGGATGCGGTGCCGAACTACCTGTCGAACACGACGCTGGAGACCTATCTGCAGACCTTCAATTCGCCGACCCAGGGCGTGGGCTCCTGCGTCTCCTGCCACACCGGCGCGACGCTGTCCGTCAGCCCCACGGCAACGGCGGATTTCAGTTTCCTGCCGGGGCTGGTGCCGCTGCTGCAGGGCGGGGCGCAGACCCGCCGCGCGCCGATCAAGCCGGACGCGCCTTAAGGAAATACGATTCACCTTCGCGCGGAGCCGTGATAGGCTCCGTGCAAATCGCTCGTGGCGTCTTCGCGATCCGCTTCGCATCAAAGGGGACCCGTCATGCGCCATCTCCGCACCTTGCTTCCCATCGCCGCGCTGTTTGCCGTGATCGGCACCGCGCTCGCCCAGGTCGGCGGATATGTGCCGCAGGCGATCTACTGCTCGCCGCAGGCGCTGGGTACGGCATCGCCGCTGTGCTCGGTCGTCCCGGGCGACATCGCGCCCGATCCGCTGCTCGCGGGCCAGAAGCCCGGCTATAAGGGCATCATCGGGGCGCTGCCGACCGGCCCGTCGACCGACGTCGAGAGCCCGTTCGACAATTATTCCTGGCAGACCTTCGTCGGCCTGAACTGGATCGCCGGCAAGACCGACAAGCCGGCCGATGTGGGCCTCAAGGGCGACGGCCAGCGCGTGTGGCAGACCTGGTCGCGCGTCAATGCGGTGTTCGGCAACAGCCCGGTGCAGGCCAACTGCACGGTGCCGCCCGGCTATGCCCTGTTCTCGATGGGCTCGAACGGCAAGGGCCAGCCGACGGCGCAGAACGAGGAGTACATCCAGGCCGCGACGCTCAAGCCCGCGATCGACATCAACGGCAATTTCACGCTCTATGAGCGGCGCCTCAACAGCACCGAGATCGCCTATCTGAAGAATCCGGTGCAGGGCAAGGCCTGGGACCTGACGACCTATGCCGGCCAGCTGGCCTTCGCCAGCGGCGGCGGCGTCGTCAACTTCCCGGGCACCGGGCCGACGCAGAACGGCGCGATGGAGATCAAGGCGGCGTGGCGCATCCTCGATCCCTCCAAGCACGCCGACAACATCAAGAAATTCTACGTCATCCCCGCCGTCGTGGCGGTGTCGCCCGATCTCGTCGAACGCGCGCCGCACATCATCCCCGGGCCGATCTGCGCCAAGGTCGAGCTCGGCCTCGTCGCCATGCACATCATCCAGAAGAACGTCAATTCCAACAACCAGCTCCTGCCCAAATGGTTCTGGACCACGTTCGAGCAGGTCGACAACGCGCCGCTGGCGGCCGCGCCCTGCGACATCTCCAAGCCGGTCGACTGCAAGATCGTCAACCAGCTGCCCTGCCCACCGGCCGCGGGCACGCCGGACTATTCCTATTACAACAGGCAAGCGGCGAGCCTGCCGACCAACCAGCCGGCCAACTTCGTCAGGAACCAGAAAGCGTTCATGTGGAACCCCGACTGGCCCTACGCCAAGAGCTATCTGGTGCCGGTGCCGGGCAAGCCGCTGGTGAACGCCGGCACCCAGATCGCGCGCTGCTGGGGCATCTACAAACCGACGCAGCAGATCAACGCGCAATGGCAGGCCAAGCTGAAGGCCGCCGGTTCGGTGTTCGCCAATTACATGCTGATCGGCACGCAATGGGGCGGCAGCATCGAGCCGGAAGAAAAGCCCATGGGGCCGCTCGACGCGATCCCCAACTACCTGTCGAATTCGGTGGTCGAAACCTTCCTGCAGACCTTCTACATGCCGAACAACAAATACTCGCCGTTCACCACCGGCTCCTGCATCAACTGCCACAGCGCCGCGACGCTGACGGCCACGGCCCGGAACGGCACGCCGGTGTCGTCGAATTTCAGCTTCCTGCCGGGGCTGGTGTCGCCGGGCCTGGTGCGCACGCTGCCGCCGGCGGCGGGGTTCACGACGCCGAAGAAATAGGAGCGCCTATTTGCGGTCTTGGCTCATCCGGCGCGGGATCTCGACCGCGAACACCCAGGCGTTGCCGATGGAGAGATAGAGGCACGCGATCTGCGCCGGGATGAGAAAGTAGAGCGCCGACGGCCGGCCCGCGATCACGCCGATGCCGGTGATGACGGGAAACAGCGTCGCGATCCACGCCAGCCCGCGGCGCACGGCGCGCGGGCCTGCCGAGCCGAGCACCGAGTTCGGATCTTCCGGGAAATTGTACGCGAACACCGAGGTGCCGGTCAGGATGGCGAGGCCGGTGACGATGAACTCCGTCCCCGTGACCCAGGCGGGCTGGCCCGGCACGACGCCGAAGATGCCGATCAGCAGCATCTCGAACTGCAGGAACAGCGCGACGAAGGCGCGGTTCATATAGCCGGTGCCGGCGAGCACATGGCTGAGCGAGATCGTGAGCCCGACGAACAGAAGCCCCGCCAGCGTCGCGCTGACCTGCGCGACGGTGAGGAAATAGTCGTGCCAAAGACTGAGCGCGGTCTCGGTCATGCGCGCAGTCTGTCATAGCGCAATGCGGCTGATAACCTCTCCCGCTTGCGGGAGAGGTCGAAATCGCAAAGCGATTTCGGGTGAGGGGACGGGTGCGGGGCTGCGCGCCCTCACCCGTCTCGCTACGCTCGCCGACCTCTCCCGCGAGCGGGAGAGGTATCCGTGCTACCGCGGCGCCATCCGGATCGCGCCGTCGAGACGCACGGTCTCGCCGTTGAAATACGGATTGCTCAGCATCTCGAGCGCCAGGCTCGCATATTCCGGCGGATTGCCGAGGCGCGGCGGGAACGGCACCTGGGCGCCGAGCGCGGCTTTGACCTGCTCCGGCGCGGCGCCGAGCAGCGGGGTGTTGAACAGGCCCGGCATGATCGTGTTGCAGCGGATGCCTTCCTGCGCCAGATCGCGCGCCACGACCAGCGTCAGCCCGTTGATGCCCGCCTTCGACGCGGTATAGGCCGCCTGGCCGATCTGGCCGTCCTGCGCCGCGACCGAGGCAGTGTTGACGATGGCGCCGCGCTCGCCGCCCGGCAGCGGGTCGAGGCTCAGCATGCCCTGCGCCGCGATCGCGATGCAGCGATAGGTGCCGACCAGGTTGATCTGGATGATGAAGTTGAAGGCGTCGGTGGGGAACCGGCGGGTCTCGCCCGTCTTCTTGTCGCGCGACGCGGTCTTGATCGCGTTGCCGGTGCCGGCGCAGTTGAC
>CAYXMO010000280.1:0-4500 GCA_964465935.1 uncultured Rhizobium sp. | reverse complement strand
CCTTCATCGAACGCATCTGGGAAGACGACATCCTTCCCACCCTCACCGACTACATCCGCATTCCCAACAAGTCGCCGCATTTCGATCCCGAGTGGGAAGCGCATGGCCATATGGAGCGCGCGGTGGCGCTGTTCGAGGCCTGGGCGCGAAAGAAGCTGGCTTCGATTCCGGGCGCGGCGCTGGAA
Organism: uncultured Rhizobium sp.; assembly: GCA_964465935.1. Classification (GTDB taxonomy): domain Bacteria; phylum Pseudomonadota; class Alphaproteobacteria; order Micropepsales; family Micropepsaceae; genus Rhizomicrobium. The sequence goes on along the minus strand of CAYXMO010000280.1, from coordinate 4,315 downwards.
GTGGTGCGCCTGCGGGGGCGCACGCCGCTGATCTTCATGGAAATCCCGGGCGACGCGAAGGGTACGGTGCTGCTCTATGGCCATCTCGACAAGCAGCCCGAGATGAAGGGCTGGGCCGACGGCACCGGGCCGTGGTCGCCGGTGCTCAAGGACGACAAGCTTTACGGCCGCGGCGGCGCCGACGACGGCTATGCGATGTTCGCCTCGCTGGCGGCGATCCTCAAGCTGCGCGACGAGAACAAGGCGCATGCGCGCTGCGTCATCTGCATCGAAGCGTGCGAGGAATCGGGCAGCTATGATCTGCCGTTCTATATCGATCATCTGGCCGCGAAGATCGGCACGCCCGATCTCGTCGTGTGTCTCGACTCCGGCTGCGGCAATTACGACCAGCTGTGGCTGACGACGTCGCTGCGCGGCATCGCGATGGGCAAGCTCACCGTGCGGGTGCTGAGCGAAGGCGTGCATTCGGGCGACGCATCCGGCATCGTGCCGTCGTCGTTCCGCATCGCGCGGTCGCTGATCAGCCGGGTCGAGGACGAAGCGACGGGGCAGATCAAGCTCGATGAATTGTTCGTGCAGGTGCCGCCCGACCGCATGGAGCAGGCGCGCGCCTCGGCGAAGATTTTGGGCGACGAGGTCTTCACCAAGATGCCGTTCGCCGGCGCCACCAAGCCGATGGCGGGCGACCTGACCGAGATGATTCTCAACCGCACCTGGCGGCCGCAGCTGGCGGTGACGGCGATGGACGGCTATCCGCTGCCCGAGAACGGCGGCAATGTGCTGTTACCCTACACCACGGCGAAGCTGAGCTTCCGCCTGCCGCCGACCTGCGACGCGGCGCGGGCGACGAGGGCACTGAAGAAGAAGCTGGAAGAAAGCGCGCCTTACGGCGCCGACGTCGAATTCGACGCCGAGGACGGCCAGACGGGGTGGAACGCGCCCAGCCTGGCGCCGTGGCTGGCGGCGTCGCTGAAGAAGGCGAGCGAGACGCATTTCGGCAGGCCCGTGGCGTTCATGGGCGAAGGCGGCACGATCCCGTTCATGGCGATGCTGGGCGAGAAATTCCCCGGCACGCAATTCGTCGTGACCGGCGTGCTGGGGCCGCATTCGAACGCGCATGGGCCGAACGAATTTCTCCACGTCCCGACGGCGAAGAAGCTGAGCGCCTGCATCGCCGACGTGCTCGCCGATCACGCGGCGCGGTGAGCCGCCGCTAAGAGGCTTGCGCCGGGCGCTCCGCCACGGCGCGCGCCGCCGGGAACCAGGCCGTCAGCGTGGTGCCGACGCCGGGCTCGCTCTCGATTGCGATGCCGCCGCCATGCAGCTCCATCAGCGATTTGCAGATCGGCAAGCCCAGCCCGGTGCCCTGGTGCTTGCGCGCCAGCTTGGAGTCGATCTGCCCGAACGGCGTCAGCGCGATGGCGACGTCGGACGGCTTCATGCCAATGCCGCTGTCCTTGACGCCGAGGCAGACGCGTCCGGCATCGTCCAGCGCCGCGGTGACCCACACGCTGCCGCCTTCGGGCGTGAACTTGACGGCGTTGGAGAGGAAGTTGAGCAGGACCTGTTTGACCGCGCGGGCATCACCGCGAAGCTGCAGGGCCCCAGGCGACAATTGCCGCGACAGGCGAACCTGGCCGGCGTCGGCACGGCCGCGCACCAGCTTCAGGCAGTCCTCGACGAGATCGGACACCGCGATCTCGCTTTCGCGCAGGTCGAGCTTGCCGGCGTCGAGCTTGGCCAGATCCAGGACGTCGTTGACCAGCTCGAGCAGATGCTGGCCGCTGCTGTAGATGTCGTGCGCGTAGCCGACATAGCGATCCGCGATCGCGCCGAACATCTGGCGCTCGATCATCTCCGAGAAGCCGAGAATGGCATTGAGGGGCGTGCGCAGCTCATGGCTCATATTGGCAAGGAACTCGGTCTTGGTGCGGTTGGCGTAATCGGCCTGGCGCAACGCGTCGGCGAGCCGGGTCGAGAGCTGGTGCGCCTCGTCGCGCGCCCGCGCCACCGCCGTGATGTCCTGGCTGATCCCGAACATCTCATAGCGGCCCGACGGCCTTTGCCGCCCGGCCCGATAGTGCACGTTGAGATGCGACCAGGTCCCGTCGGCCTGGCGATAGCGCATCTCGGCATTGGCGCTGCCGCCTTCGCGGGTGATGCGGGCGCGGATTTCGCTGTCCCTGTCCTTGTCGTCGGGATGCTGCAGCAGCTGGAGCAGCGGAACCGGCACCGCCGAGCCGGCGCCCGGATGACCCAGGTTGAGCTCGGAGGAGAAGTAGTAGAGCTCGGTGTCGGGATCAAAATGCCAAGTGCCGATCTTGCCGTCGAGCAGGAGCCGGTCGCGGGTGTGCTGGTAGACGCGGACTTCTTCCTGCGGTTCGTACTCGTGACCGACATCGGTCAGGATGCCGATCAGGACATGGTCCACGGTCTTCAGGTCGAGACGATACCAGCGCGCCTGCCGCTCGTGACCGAAGCGGTAGAGGGTCGAGAGCCCGACCGCCGCCGAGTCCTTGGCGTGCTCCGCCAGCACGCCGCCGAAATCGACGCCCGCGCCTTCGCCCGGCGCCAGGCCGAGCAGGACGCGCATCGGCGCGTTGACCGCAACCAGCCGGCGATTTTCCTCGAGCACAGCGGCTGCGATTCCGACGCGACCCAGATTTTCGACGACCGAAAGCACGCCAACGCCTCGCTTGCCGGGCCCCTTTTCGGCACCCGGCAGCGAGGTTAAGTCCCTACGATTAATATAGGATTTTCGCGAACGCAGGTTCCGCGGCCAAAGACGCGAACCGGGTAGAATCCCTCATGGCCAAGTTCCGGCGACGGCGGGCGGGCCGACGCGGGCGCGACGACAAGATCGGGCGTGGCCACAGTAGTTTAACGCAAAGCCGCTAGCGCTCATGGGCGACAGCGGCACGATCCCGTTCATGGCGATGCCGGACGAGAAATTTCCCGGCACGCAATTTGTGGTGACGGACGTGCTGGGCGCGCATTCGAACGCGCACGACTCCAATGAATTGCTGTGCATCCCAATGGCGAAAGCTGAGCGTGTGCATCGCGGATGTGCTGAGCGATCACGCGGGACGTTAGGCGAAAAAGCTCTTGGCTGGATTGCAAACCTTCCGGTCACAACCGCCTGTGGGACGATGCATAATTGGGGAATGAGGTAGCGAAAACCCAATATGACGAACCGTGAAATCGAGCGCCATCATTTCGAGCAGTTCCGGAAAGCCTATGTCCTATGGCCGACGAGCAAAGACCGCCTTGGCTAGAGCCGCGCATCACGGCAGCGCCGAAAATTCGTCAGCTTTATTGGTGCGATTTCTGGAAAGACGCCGTGTTACCCGAATTTTGGAAAACGCGTCCTGTCGTCGTCGTATCTTACAAGAACACCTTGTACGGCCCTTGTCTTGTCATCCCCACGACGACCATTCCACAAGATGACAATCGTTGGGCCCACCGGTTTTCGGTCACTTTCGATGGCGTTCGGTCGTGGGCCGTTTGCAATCAGCCAGCGACCGTCTCTCCAAGCCGCTTCAGCCAGTTCAGGGGCAGGATTCCGTTAGTGCCAGAGGCCGATTTCAATGCGATTCTGGCCGTCCTGAACCAATGGCTTCCCAAGCCATTTCCGTAATTGAAAATTCAGCCTCGGAAGACTATGTTGTTCATATCCGCGGCCCCGAAAGGGTGTCCGTTGCCCGCAAGGGAGACATTCGACCAAGGGGAGCCCTCAAAAGCTCCCCTTCGGTTTGTCCGCTTCGCACAAAGCTGCTGCGCCATAATACCATTTTCCGTTCGATTCCAAGAATGGCGCGCCCAACATTGTGTTTTGTTTTGGAGCGAAAAAAGAAGTGATTTCAAAAGCTTCCAATCCTATGGAGGCTCAGCAGGACCGACCTATTTGGAGTCGAATCAGCGGGTTCCCGCCCTTGCCGTACCGTCCCCCCCTCCCTATATAGCCCCTGACACGCCAAGGGCCTTTTTGAAGGCTTTTGGCGGTGTTTTTCGTTTCATCGGGGACGGACCTTAAGGGCGCTTCTTCGGAAGGCCAGGAACCCGTCCGCCAAAGGTAAGGAACTCAACATGGCAAAAGTCATCGGCATCGACCTTGGAACCACCAATTCCTGCGTCGCGGTCATGGAGGGCAGTGCCCCCAAAGTCATCGAAAACGCGGAAGGCGCGCGCACCACGCCCTCCATCGTCGCCTTCGCCCAGGACGGCGAGCGCCTCGTGGGCCAGCCGGCCAAGCGCCAGGGCGTCACCAATCCCGAATTCACCTTCTTCGCCATCAAGCGCCTGATCGGGCGCCGCT
>CAYXMO010000279.1:0-4517 GCA_964465935.1 uncultured Rhizobium sp. | reverse complement strand
ACACGACCGTGGGCGGGCGCACGCCGATCAAGACCGATGTCCGCATCATCGCCGCCACCAACCGCGACCTGCGCCAGCTCATCCAGCAGGGCCTGTTCCGCGAGGACCTCTATTACCGCCTCAACGTCGTGCCGATGCGGCTGCCGCCCTTGCGCGAGCGGGCCGAGGACGTGTCCGACCTGGCACGCCATTTCCTGCACAAGGCGGAAGCCGAAGGCCTTCCCGCCAAGCATCTCGACGCCGAGGCGCTCGACCTGCTCAAGCACTACCGCTGGCCGGGCAATGTGCGCGAACTGGAGAACCTGATCCGCCGCCTCGCGGTCTTGCACTCCGGCGAAACCATTCCGGCCAGCGCGATTTCGAGCGAGCTGAAAGAGCCGGCGCGCCTTTCCGACGCCGAAGAGGGCGATGAACCGGCGACGCTGAGCGCGGCGGTCGAGCGGCACCTGACCAAATATTTCCTGGCGCAAGGCGACAAGCTTCCGCCACCGGGTCTTTACGACCGTATTCTGCAGGAGATCGAACGGCCGCTGCTGTCGATCTGCCTGGCCGCAACCAAGGGTAACCAGATCCGCGCCGCGCATCTGCTGGGATTGAACCGCAACACGCTACGCAAGAAGATCCGGGACCTGGGGCTCGAAGTCATCCGTGGTCTGCGCAGCGATTGAACGCGGCATGCGATTGTGCGGATTTTCAGTCCCGCCTAATATTCGCACCACTGCATTTGGCGAAACAGGATTGTTCGGGAGATCACGATGTTGAATGGCAAGCATGCCTTTGCGGCTGTCGCCTCTTTGATGGTCGGCGTTGCGATTCTTGTCGCAGCGCCGGTTGCGGCGGCACCCAGGCTGCCCGTGATCGCCTATGTCCCGATCAACTCGAATCCGCCCGTGCCCGCCGGACTGAAAGTCGCCTGCATGCCGGGACCGAACGTCCTGAACTTGAGCAAGACCTGCCCGGTGGTGAAGTACAATGGCCTCACGACCTGGGCCTACAGCTTCATCGACAATCGCGTGAGCTTGGCGCTGGTCACCTATGACAGCCACAACAACGTCGTCGGCAACATTACGAAAGACGGCGCGCGCTATGTTTGGGAAGCCATCGTCGACCGCGGGCAGCAGCGCGTCGTCTTCAACGGCCAGTCCAATCAGTCGGTATCGGCGTCGTTCGCCGAGCTGAACCCGCCGGTGGTCACGGCCGTGCCGTCCAACAGCAACCCACCCGTTCCGGCCGGGCTGAAGGTGACCTGCATGGTCAACGGCACCAGCTTGAACCCGAGCCCGACCTGTCCGGTCGTGACGTATCAGGGGATCACGACCTGGGCCTACAGCTTCATCGACAACCGGGTTGCCATGGCCTTCGTGTCCTATGACGCCAAAAACAAGATGGTCCGCAACGTCGCGATGAACGGCGCCCGCTATGTCTGGCAGATCGCCGTCGACCCGACAGCCGGAACCGTAACAGCGACGGGGCAGTCGAATCAGTCGGTCACGGCGCCGATCGGCCAATTCGGGCCTTAACCCCGTTGCGATTTTGCATCGCAACTTTCTTGCAACAGGCTGTGGCTTCGCTACACTCCGCCGGATAACTGAACGCCGCTAGAGATTTAGCGGCCGCCAGCGGAACTCGATGACAATAGCGAACGCAGTTGAGGTGCCGCCGGCGGGCGGTCCGCTATCGTGGCTACGGGCCGTTTCGCGGCCTTCGCTGCTGGCGTTCGGCGTCGGCATCCTGGCGGTGCTCTCGGGCATTGCGACCTACGCGATGGTGATGGGGCTTCTGCCCTATACCCCGACCCAGACCGGCCTGGTCGCGATCCTCCTCGTCAACCTCACCCTCGGATTGACGCTGGCCGCACTGATCGCCTGGCGGCTGACCCGGCTGTGGAGCGCCCGCCGCTCGGGCATCGCCGGCGCCCGGCTGCACGTCCGCCTCGTCGCCATGTTCAGCCTGATCGCCGTGGTGCCGGCGATCTTCGTCGCGGTGTTCGCGGCGGTGACGCTCAATCTCGGCATGGAGGCGTGGTTCTCCTCGCGGGTGCAGACCGCGCTCGGCAGCGCGATGAGCGTCGTGCGGCAATACATGCTGGAGAAAAGCAACGGCATCATCATCGACGCCGGCACGATCGAGGCCGGGCTGGAGAGCGATCCCAACCTCTACGACGTGCAGAAGCACCTCATCACCGAGCGCATGTTCGTCAAGCTCGAGAACATGACGAGTGCCCGCGGACTGATCGGCTCCATCGTCGTCGACTCGCATGGCAGCGAGCTGGGACGCTCGTCCGGCATCGCCTATTCGGCGGCGCTCAGGCCCAGCGCGTCGGACATCGCCGAGGCGCATGGCGGACGCATCGTGGTCGACGGCAATCCCGCCACCGGCGTGATCCACGCGCTGATCTATCTGCCGTTCCTCAACGACGCCTACCTGCTGGTCGTGCGCAAGGTCGATCCCGAGGTGATCGTCTACTATTACCGGACCAAGGCCGCGGTCGGCGAATACCAGCGGCTGGAGCGGAACCGTTCCCAGGTGCAGCTCATTTTCGCGGCGCTCTACGGCGTGGTGTCGCTGGTCGTGCTGCTGGCCGCGGTTTGGCTGGGCCTGTGGGCCGCCAACCGGCTGGTGCGGCCGATTTCCAGTCTGATCGGCGCCGCCGAGCGGGTCTCGGAAGGCGATCTGAAAGCCCAGGTCGAAGTCGAGCGCGACGACGACGAGGTCGGGCTTCTGGGCCGCGCCTTCAACCGCATGATCTCGCAGCTCGACGGCCAGCGCACCGCGCTCATCCATGTCAACCGCCAGAACGACGAGCGCCGCCGCTTCACCGAGGCGGTGCTGGGCGGCGTCAGCGCCGGCGTGATCGGCCTCGACCATGACGGCCTGATCACCATCGTCAACCGCGCCGCGGCGCGGCTGCTGAATTCCTCGCCGGAAGAACTCGAAGGGCGTCACTATTCCGAAGCGGTGCCCGAGCTGGCGGCGCTGATCCGCCGCGCTGTCACCGAGCCGGTGGCGCGGGCCGGTGGTGAAGTCACGGTCAAGCGCGGCGCCACGACGCGGGCGCTGAGCGTGCAGGTGTCGAGCGAGCGCGGCAACGATTCCAGCGGCTATGTCGCGACCTTCGACGACATCACCGACCTGGTCTCGGCGCAGCGCACCGCCGCCTGGGCCGACGTGGCACGCCGCATCGCGCATGAGATCAAGAACCCGCTGACCCCGATCCAGCTCTCGGCCGAGCGCCTGAAACGCAAATATGCCAGCGAAGTGACGACCGACCCCGACGTCTTCTCACAATGCACCGACACCATCATCCGCCAGGTCGGCGATATCGGCCGGATGGTCGACGAGTTCTCGTCTTTCGCGCGCATGCCGACGCCGGTGATGCGGCGCGAGAACGCGCAGGAGCTGATCCAGCAGGCGGTGTTCCTGCAGCGCGTCGCCAATCCGCAGATCGCGTTTGAGACGCGGCTGCCCAAGGAGCCGGTCCATGTCGAATGCGACGGGCGGCTGGTGGCGCAGGCGCTGACCAATGTGCTCAAGAACGCGGGCGAGGGCGTCAACGCCCGCTTCGCCAAGGGCGACGACGCGCCGGGGCGCATCGTCATCGCGCTCGAACCGTCGCCGGACCGCGTCGTCTACCGCGTCACCGACAACGGCATCGGCCTGCCGCACGAGCATCGCGACCGGCTGACCGAACCTTACGTCACGACCCGCGCCAAGGGCACCGGGCTCGGCCTCGCGATCGTGCGCAAGATCATGGAAGACCATGGCGGCGAACTGGTCCTGCAGGACGCCGGCCACGACGGCGGCGAGCAGGGCAAGCATCAATCGGGGGCGGAGGTCGTTCTGATCTTCCCGCCCAAGCAGAAGAGTACGAAGGAAAAGGGCAGTTCCGATGAGCAAGAGCGGATCGCAGATCGCGTCTGAAATCCTGATCGTCGACGACGAAGAGGACATCCGCGACCTGATCGCGGGGATCCTCCGCGACGAAGGCTTCGAAACCCGCGTCGCCGGCGACAGCGACGGCGCGCTCAACGCGGTGCGGGTGCGGCGGCCGCAGCTCGTCGTGCTCGACATCTGGCTGCAGGGCAGCAAGCTCGACGGCATCCAGGTGCTCGACACCTTGAAGCGCGAGCAACCCGACCTGCCGGTGATCATGATCTCCGGCCACGGCACGATCGAGACCGCGGTCGCCTCGATCAAGAAAGGCGCCTACGACTTCATCGAGAAGCCGTTCAAGGCCGACCGGCTGATCCATGTCGTCGGCCGCGCGCTCGAAGCCTCGCGCCTGCGCCGCGAAGTGCAGGAACTGAAGCTGAAGGCCGGCGACGATTCCGACATGGTCGGCATCTCGTCGGCGATCAGCCAGGTTCGCCAAGCGGTCGAGAAGATCGCCCCGACCAACAGCCGCATCTTCGTCACCGGGCCTTCGGGGTCGGGCAAGGAAGTGGTGGCGCGGCTGATCCATGCGCGCTCGCGCCGCGCCGGCAACGCCTTCGTCGCGATCAATTGCGCCACCATGG
>CAYXMO010000278.1:0-4519 GCA_964465935.1 uncultured Rhizobium sp. | reverse complement strand
CTGCGCGTCACGCTGGAGACCGCCTAGTGCCGACCTATCGCTACAAGGCGATCACGGCGAGCGGCGCGGTCGTCGCCGGCACCGGCGAAGCCTTGTCCGAAGCGCTGCTCGGCGAGCAATTGCGCCAGCAAGGCCAGTTTCCGATTTCGGCCAGCGAGATCGGCGCCGGCAGCACGCTCGAAAAGCTGCGGGCGCTGGCGCGGTTCGAGGCGCGGCCGACCTTGCGCACGCTGACGACGCTGACCCAGGAATTGGCGTCGCTGCTGGCCTCTGGCCTGGAACTCGACCGCGCCATCGGCACCCTGGCCGGCCTGTCCGACATCGGCGCCTATCGCGAGCCGATCGCGGCGGTGCGCCAGCGGGTGCGCGACGGCGAGAGCCTGGGCGATGCCTTCGCGCGCGAGCCGTCCTTTCCGCCCTTCTATGTCAGCATGGTGCGGGCCGGCGAATTCGGCGGCACGCTCGACAAGACGCTGGCCAAGCTCGCCGACTATCTCAACCGCTCGCTGACGACGCGCGAGGCGGTCACCTCGGCGCTGATCTATCCGATGGTGCTGCTGGTCACGATGGGATTGTCGATCGTCATCATCCTGTTCTTCGTGCTGCCCGAGTTCGAGCCGCTGTTCGCCGAGTCCGGCCGCCAGCTGCCCTGGGCGGCTGAGGCCCTGATGAGCTTCAGCGCCTTCCTGCGCAGCTTCTGGTGGGCGCTGTTGGCGTTGGGCGCCGGCGCCGTGCTCGGTGTCCGCGCCCTACTGCGCCAGCCGCTTTGGCGCAAACGTCTCGATAGCCGCCTGCTGCGCCTGCCCATGCTCGGCAGCCTGCTGCTCGCCATGGAAGTCGAGCGTTTCAGCCGCACGCTCGGCACGCTGCTGAGCAACGGCGTGGCGCTGCCCAATGCGCTGAAGCTGTCGGCGGACGTGCTGTGGAACAGCAATCTGCGCCAGGCCGTGGCCGACGCGGCGACGGGCTTGCGCGAAGGCGCGAGCTTGTCGCAGCGCCTGGCGCAGGCGCGGGTGTTTCCCGCCGCGACGCTCGATCTCATCCAGATCGGCCAGGAGACCGCGCGGCTCGACGACATGCTGCTGCGCCAGGCCGATCTCGACGACCAGCGCATCCGCCGCTCGCTCGACCGGCTGCTGTCGCTGCTGGTTCCGGTCCTGACCATCGTGCTGGGCATCGTCGTCGCCGGCCTCATCGCCTCGATGCTGGTCGCCATCCTCAGCGTCAACGACCTGGCGCTGCAATGAGGTGGAACACGCGTCGCGCCGAGAGCGGCTTCACCTTGATCGAGATGATCGTGGCGCTCGCGATTCTGAGCCTGTCGCTGGGCGTCTTGTTCGGCGGCTTCTCGCAGGCCCTGAACCGGTCGCGGCTGAATGCGGCGCAGATGAACGCCAGGGTCCTGGCGCAATCGCTGCTGGCGCAGGCGGGCGCCGCCGGCCCGCAGCAAGGCGTGACCGCGGACGGCCTGTCGTGGACGCTACGGCTGGCGCCGTTCGGAAGCGCCGACGACGCCAAGGCCTGGCACCCGGCGCCGGTGCAGGTGACGGCGACGGTGAGCTGGACCAGCGGCGGCGAGCAACGTTCGCTCTCCTTGACGACGCTGCGCTTTGCGCCCGTGAAGGCGGACCATGACCGCCCCTAGAAAAACCGAAACCGGCTTCACCCTGGTCGAGCTTCTGGTCGCCATGACGCTGCTCGGCTTCCTCACGATCCTGCTGTTCGGCAGCCTCAAATTCGGATCGCGCGCCTGGGAGCGCACGCAGGAAATAACGGCCGACGCCAACGTCGTGCGCGCGGCGCAAAGCCTGCTGCAGGATGCCATCGAACACGCTTATCCCCTGGGCGAGGACTGCGGCTCGGGCTGCCGCGCCGTGGCGTTCGACGGCGAAGCGCACGACCTCACCTTGCTGTCGCTGGCCGGCAGCAATGACGGCGGCATGACTCAAATGCGGATTTATGCCGCGACAGGCGACTCCAGCCTTTCCCTCGCGCGCCGCAGCGAGCTTGCCGCCGACGCCGCCACCGCAACCCAGGCGCTGCTGCACGGCGCCGCCGATCTCGACTTCGGCTATTACGGCATGGCGGACGGCGAGCGCGCGCCCGCCTGGCATGCGACCTGGAAATCCCAGCACCGGCTGCCGCAGCTCGTGCGCGTCCGTCTGCGGCTGAGCGATCCCAGGCTGTCCTGGCCCGAGCTCGTCGTTGCGCCGCGGATCACGGCGGCGATGAATTGCAGCGTCGATTTGCTCACCCATGATTGTCAGGGCCGGCCATGAGCGTCGAACCGGCCGTCACGCAGACCAACAGCTGGCGTGATGCCGCCGGCCTCGTGCTCGGCAATTGGCGTGACGAGCTTGCGCGCTGGGCCGCCGAGTCCCGAGCGGCGCTGCGCCGGCCGCCGCTGCCGCCGATCACGCTGCAGATCGCACCCACGCAAGTGGCCGCCACGCTGACGCAGGACGGGAGGACGGAGGATTTGGGCGCGTTCGAGCGCAATGCCGACGGCGCCGATGCCCTGGCGACGCGATTGGGCCAGGCCGGGGCGCTGCGCCGCGGCCGCGCCGATTGCGTGCTGCAGCTGAGCGGCGATGCGGTCCTGCGCTCGCGGGCGCGCCTGCCCAAGACATCGAGTCGCGCCTTGCGCGGCGCCATGGGTTTCGAGCTCAAGCGGCTCAGTCCGGTGCCGCCGGCCGAGCTCTATTTCGACGTCGCCATCAGCCGCACCGACAAGGCGACGAACCGGGTCGAGCTCGGATCGCGCGCGGTGCGCCGCCGCAGCGTCGACGACGCGATCGCATTCGCCGCCAGCGCAGGCTTGCGCCCCGCCGCGATCGTGCTGGGCGATGACGCGGCGGAGGCCGATTGGCGATATTTTCCCGTCGACCGCGGCGCGCTGCTCGCGCGCCTGTGGAAAGGCTGGGGCAGTCCGATCCTCGCCGCCACGGCGCTCGTGCTGTTGCTCGGCGCCGCCGCCGCCGCCCTCGCCCGCGCCGGCGAGCAGGACGCGGTCCTCGCCGCGCGCATCGCCGCCGAACTGCCGCGCGCCGCCGCCGTCACGGAAATCGAACGCCAGGTCCTGGCATTGCGCGACAAGGCGCTGTTCGTGGCGCAGCGCAAGACGCGGCCCAGCTTCGTCGGCACGCTGGCGGCGCTCAGCGACGCGCTGCCGGACGGCACCTGGCTCGAAAGCCTGCAGATCGGCGACGCCGGCCTGCACATCCAGGGCTATTCGCGCAGCGCCTCCAACCTTCTGGTCCTGCTCGACCAGTCGGGCCGCTTCAAGAATGCCCAGTTCGGCGCGCCGCTGGTGCGCAACGAAACCGACGGCAGCGAGCGCTTCGACATCGTCGCGCAGATCGCAGGCCAGCCATGACGATTCCCGCCTTCCTGCTCGGACGGCGCGCCGCGCTTGGCGCGCTGGCGCTCTGTGTCGCCGCGGTATTGGCACTGGCCGCCGGCATCTTCCTGTGGACCTTGCGCGGCAGCGATGCCCCCGACGAGAACATCCGGATCCTGGCGCGGCTGCGGGCGCAGGCGGCGGCGCGCCCGGCGGCCGAGCGCGCGCTTGCAGAGACACGTGCGCAAGCGAACACTCTTCCCAGCCTGCTGCGCGGCGACAGCACCGCGCTGGCGCAAGCGGCGCTGCAAAGCGATCTCAAAGCCATCGCCGAAGCCAATGGCAGCGAGGTTCGCAGCGCGCTGCTGCTGCCCGTCGCCGGCGAGCACGGCCTCGAGCGCATCTCGGTGCAATACGATCTGATGGTTCCGGCGAGCAAGCTGCGCGCGCTGGCGCATGCGATCGAAAGCCGGGTGCCCTATCTGTTCATCTCGTCGATCGATCTGGCGGTGGCACAGGGCTGGCCGCGCGATCCCAAGGCGCCCGAAGCGAAATTCGAGGTGCGCTGGACGGTCTCGGGATACCGCCTGGGAGCGGCGCGATGACGGCGCTGCTGCACCGGCCGCAACTCGCGCTGGCGGCGCTGTGCCTGCTCCTGGCCACCTTGCTGGTGTACGAGCTCGAAAATCCGCCGCCCGAGCCGGCCGTGCCCGTGCTGGCATGGCGGACGGTGGATGGGTCGCAGCCGCTGCCGCTGACGCGCCCCTTCCCGGCGCTCGAACGCTATGCCGCCATCGACGCGCGCCCGGTGTTCAATCCGGCGCGCAAGCCGGTCGAAGCCGCAGGCGACAAAGCGAACGCCGCCGCGGCCCTGCCGCCGCCGACCGACATCGCCCTCGTCGGCGTCATCATCCAGGGCGAGCACCGGCTGGCGCTCATCCGCTCGGCTACGGCAGCGATCGGCACGACCGCGACGGTCGGAAGCCAGCTCGCCGGCTGGCAGGTCACGGCCATCGAGTCGGATCATATGGTGCTGCATGCCGGCACGGCGGACTACACCATCGTGCTCTCGGCCGGCCGCGCGGCGCCGGGGCACGGCGCGGCATCCGCACCGCAGCCCTTGCCGACATCGCCGCCGGCGGCGCCGGCAGGTGGAACGCCGTGAGGCGGCGGGCGCCG
>CAYXMO010000277.1:0-4540 GCA_964465935.1 uncultured Rhizobium sp. | reverse complement strand
TAAGCCTTCGGCAGCCGCAGCTCGGCGACGCTGCCGCCGCCCGGCGTGCCGTCGAGCCGGATCGCGCCGCCCATCCGCCGCGCCAGCGCCATCGCGATGGCCAGCCCCAGTCCCGCGCCCGTCGTCGAACCCGAGCGGTCGAAACGGCGGAACGGCTTGCCCGCCTCTGCCACTTCCGCCCGCGTAAAACCGTGGCCGTTGTCGATCACCCGCGCGACGACCGCGCCTTCCTCTTCGATCACGTCGACCCGCACCAGCCCGCCTTCGCCGGTATAGGCGAGCGCATTGGTCACGAGGCTCGACAGGATGCGTGCCACCGCGAGGCGGTCGGCGGCGGCGTCGGCCGCCTGCGCGAAGCCGAGCTCCAGCGCGATGCGGCGCGAGAAGGCGCGCCCGGCATGCTCGTTGACGCATTCCAGCGCTGCGGTGCAGACGTCGACGCGGCCCAGTTCGATCGGATAGCGCCCGGCCTCGACATTGGCGAACTCCAATATGTCGCCGATCTTGGTGTGCAGGTTGCGCCCGGCCTCGTTGATGTCGTGCGCGTATTCGACGTATTTGGCGTGGCCGACGGTGCCGTAGAAGCCGCGCTCGATCACTTCGGAGAAGCCGATGATCGCGTTCAGCGGCGTGCGCAGCTCGTGACTCATATGGGCGATGAATTCCGACTTGGCGCGCGCGTCCTCGACCGCGAGGCGCTCGGCCGCCGCCAGCCGCACCAGCAGCTTGGCCTCCACCGGCCGCGTCGAACGCAAGCTGCGGATCGCTTCTGAGGCGCGCGCCCGCCGCTCGAACTCGCGCACGAACACCGCCGCCAGCCCGGCGCCGGCCAGCGCGGGGCCTAAGATCACGAACAGATAGAGCGGCAGCGCTCCGGTCCACGCCGCCAGCGCCGCGTCGTCGTCGGCCGCGCTGCGCACCGACACCGGCCAGTTCGCGACCGCCACCGTGCTGCCGCGCCCCGGCCAGCCCGCATCCTGCACCAGCACCGCGCCGCTGCTCAGCGTCAGCGCCGCGCGTGCCAGCATCCGGGACGGCACCAGCGCCTTGGGATCGAACGCCACCGCGACGATCTGGCCGTTATACGGCACGGTCAGTGTCCCCGGCGCGAACACGCCGCGCCCGCCATTCGCGAGCGCCGCCAGCGGCAGCGACATGCTCTCGTCGGGATATTGCGTCGAGACGGCAAGGCCGGTGGCGTCGAACACCGTGACGTTGCGCACGCCAAGCGCCGCGCCGGCCGCCGGCTTGCCGTCGGCGAAAGCGCGCCCGACCGCGGCGATGCGGTCGAGCGCCGCGCCGGCCGCCGCCGCGATATCGGCGGCGCGCTGGGCCTCGAAATATTGCGCCTGCGCCAGGGCGTGGACGCGGTCGCTGCGCATCTGCAACGCCGCCGCCGCCGCGAAGCTGCCGCCGATCAGCACGACGCAGAGAAGTACCGTGAAGCGGATATTGCGCGTCGCCAGGCGGACCGCGCCCGCGGCCCATCCCACATTCACGGCTGCGCTACCCTGCGCCATCGTTCGAACGCACCCCAGCAGCGCAATAGGGGGAAGCACTTCGCTTCACCCGTGATTGCGCGCCATCCAAGAGGGGCAGCGAGTGATTCGCCTGATTCGCCCTCAACCGATTATGCGAATCGCCGAGTCGCTGTCATGCGTCATTAACGATTTGGCGCGGAATTTCTTAACGCGCTACCCCAGCATCTTGGTCGCGACTTCGAACAGGTTGGCCGACAGCCCGTCGAGCTTGGCGAGACCTTCGAGCTCCCGGCGCATCAGCGCCTGGCGTCCGGCATCGTAGCGCCGCCACTGCTCGAAGGCGCCGGCCATGCGCGCCGCGACCTGCGGATTGATCTTGTCCAGCGCCGCGATCACCCCGCCGACCAGGGCATAGCCCGACCCGTCCGCCGCGTGGAAGCGCAGGTGATTGCCCGAGAAGGCGCCGACCAGCGAGCGCACGCGGTTGGGATTCTTGATGTCGAACGGCGGCCGCTGCATCAGCGCGCGCACCGCCGCCGCCGTGCCGGGCAGGCACGACCCAGCCTGCAGGCTCATCCACTTGTCGAGCACCAGAAGATCAGTCTTGAAGCGATCATGGAAATGGTCGAACGCCGCCTGCCGCCGCGGCGACTCCATGCGTGACAGCGCTGCGAGGCCCGCGATTCCGTCGGTCATGTTGCTCGCGGCGCGGTAATGCGCCTCGGCCAGCGCCGCCGCCGCCTCGTCGTCCGCCGCCGTCAGATAGCGCAGGCAAGCATTGCGCAGCGCCCGCCGCCCGGCCGGCTTGGCACCGGGATCGAACGCCCCTGGCGTCGTCATCGTCTCGTACAGCGCCTTGATCCGCGGCCCATGCGCTGCCGCGACGGCGCGGATCAGCGCGATGCGCGCCGCGAAGATGCCGTCCGGCTCCGGCGTCGTCATCGCCTGCGCCAGTTCGGTATCGACCGGCGGCAGCAGCATGAACGCGGCATAGGCAGGGTCGTCTTCCGCCTCTTTCAGCACCGCGCCGATGGCTTCGATATAGGGCGCCTCGCCCGCCAACGTGCCGCCGCTCCGCGCCGCATCGGTGAGGATATGCGTCGCCAGCTTCTGCGCCGCTTCCCAACGGTTGAAATCGTCCTGGTCCGACTTCATCTGGAAGGCGAGTTCTTCGGCTGAGAAGCCGGTGACGAAATTGGCCGGCGCCGAGAAATGCCGCCCCAGCGACACCAGCGGCTTCTGCGCCACGTCGATGAAGTGAAAGGTCTGCTCCGGCCCGGTCAGCTCGACGACGCGCTCGTCGGGCCCGGCCGCGCAGTCGCCCGCCAGCGTCAGCGGCATCGGATTGCCGTTCTGCCCGATGAAGCCCAGCCGCACCGGCACGTGCATCGGCTCCTTGACCGGCTGGCCCGGCGTCGGCGCCAGGGACTGCGTCAGCGTCAGCGCAAACGTCTTCTTCGCCGCGTCGTAAGCGCCCTTCATGGCGATGGTCGGCGTGCCGGCTTGGCCGTACCAGCGGCGGAACTGCGTCAGGTCGCGGCCGTTAGCATCCTCGAAGCACCTGACCCAGTCCTCCACCGTCGCCGCCTGGCCGTCATGGCGCTTGAAGTAAAGGTCGGTCGCCTTGCGATAGCCCTCCTTGCCGACCAGCGTCTGCAGCATGCGGATGACCTCCGAGCCCTTCTCGTAGATCGTCGCGGTGTAGAAATTGTCGATCGTGATGTAGCTCTGCGGCTGCACCGCATGCGCCAGCGGCCCCGAATCCTCGACGAACTGGCGCAGCCTCAGCATGCGCACGTCCTCGATGCGCTTGACGCCTTCCGAACGCATGTCGGCGCTGAACATCTGGTCGCGGAAGACGGTCAGGCCTTCCTTGAGCGAGAGCTGGAACCAGTCGCGGCAGGTGATGCGGTCGCCGGTCCAGTTGTGGAAATATTCATGCGCCACCACGCTCTCGATCCGGGCATAGTCGTCGTCGGTCGCGGTTTCCGGCGAAGCGAGCAAGAGCTTGTCGTTGAAGATGTTGAGGCCCTTGTTCTCCATCGCGCCGAAATTGAAGGCGCTGACCGCGACGATCATGAAGATGTCGAGATCGTATTCGCAGCCATATTTCTCCTCGTCCCATTTCATCGCCCGTTTGAGCGAATCCATCGCATAGGTCACGCGCGGCTCGTTGCCGTGCTCGCAATAGATCGCCAGCGCCACCTTGCGCCCCGACATCGTCGTGAACGAGTCGTGCAGCACGCCGAGATCGCCCGCCACCAGCGCGAACAGATAGCTCGGCTTGGGAAAAGGATCGTTCCAGGTGACGAAATGCTTGCCGCCGGAAAGCTCGCCCTTGGCGATCGGATTGCCGTTCGACAGCAGGATCGGATAGGTGTGTCTGTCGGCCTCGATCCGCGTCGTATACACCGCCAGATTGTCCGGGCGATCCAAGAAAAACGTGATGCGGCGGAATCCTTCGGCTTCGCACTGGGTGCAGAACATCCCGTTCGAGGTGTAGAGCCCGTTCAGCGTCGTGTTGGCCTCAGGCGAAATCTGCGTGACGATTTCCAGCGTGAACGCTGCCGGCAGTCTGCTCAGCGTCAGCGTCTCCTTGGTCAGCCCATATTCGCTTGCATCCAGCTTGCGCCCATCGACCGCGACCGAGATCAGCGTGAGTTCTTCGCCGTCCAGCACCAGCGCCGCGCCCGCGTCGCCGCTGCGCGTCACCTTCGAGGTCGCCGTCACCCGCGTCGCCTTGGGATCGAGCGCGAAGTCGAGCGCGATCTCGCCGATACGGTAGTCGGGGGCGCGGTAGTCCTTGAGGTTGATGGCGCGCGGCTCTTCGGTGCGCATGACGCTTCCTTGCTTGGGGCGCGGCACCATAAACGTCCGCCACGCCCGCAGGAAGGCCGCTCAGTTCCCCGCTCAGTTCCTTGTGATCCCCAGGCAATACAGGGATATTCCGGTCTGCCACGGGCGGGTGCAATCGATCCCCGCTGCGATCGGACCCTTGTCTTCCAGCCGCAGCCTGAGCGCCCGCGCCATGGTGTCGGGATGATCGCCCAGCCAGTCGC
>CAYXMO010000276.1:0-4556 GCA_964465935.1 uncultured Rhizobium sp. | reverse complement strand
CGCAGGTCCGCAACATCGCCGAAGTCGCGACCGCCATCGCCAGCGGCGACCTGTCGCGCAAGATCACCGTCGACGTGCGCGGCGAAATCCTTCAGCTGAAGGAAACGCTCAACACCATGGTCGATCAGCTCAACCGCTTCGCCGGCGAAGTGACGCGCGTGGCGCGCGAGGTCGGCACTGAGGGGCGCCTCGGCGGCCAGGCCAACGTGCCGGGCGTCGCCGGCACCTGGAAGGACCTGACCGACAACGTCAACCTGCTCGCCGCCAACCTCACCACCCAAGTGCGCAATATCGCCGAAGTGACGACCGCCGTGGCGCGCGGCGACCTCTCGCGCAAGATCACCGTCGATGTGAAAGGCGAAATCCTGCAGCTGAAGGACACCCTCAACACGATGGTGGACCAGCTCAACTCCTTCGCCTCGGAAGTGACGCGCGTCGCCCGCGAAGTGGGCACCGAAGGCAAGCTCGGCGGCCAGGCGCAGGTGCCCGGTGTCGCCGGCACCTGGAAAGACCTGACCGACAACGTCAATTTCATGGCCTCGAACCTGACGGCGCAGGTCCGCAACATCGCCGAAGTCGCGACCGCCATCGCCGGCGGCGACCTGTCGAAGAAGATCACCGTCGATGTGCGCGGCGAAATCCTGCTGCTCAAGGACACGCTCAATACGATGGTGGAGCAGCTGCGCTCCTTCGCCGCCGAAGTGACGCGCGTCGCCCGCGAAGTCGGCACCGAGGGCCGCCTCGGCGGCCAGGCCAACGTGCCCGGCGTTGCCGGCACCTGGAAGGACCTGACCGACAACGTCAACCTGCTCGCCGCCAACCTCACCACCCAAGTGCGCAACATCGCCGAAGTGACCACCGCGGTGGCCCGCGGCGACCTCAGCCGCAAGATCACCGTCGACGTGAAAGGCGAAATCCTCGAGCTCAAGAACACGCTCAACACGATGGTGGACCAGCTCAACTCCTTCGCTTCGGAAGTCACCCGCGTCGCGCGCGAGGTCGGCACCGAAGGCAAGCTCGGCGGCCAGGCGCAGGTGCCCGGCGTCGCCGGCACCTGGAAGGACCTCACCGACACCGTCAACGTCATGGCCGCCAACCTCACCGAGCAGGTGCGCGGCATCGTCAAGGTCGTGACCGCGGTCGCCAACGGCGACCTCAAGCAGAACCTCACCGTGCAGTCCAAGGGCGAGGTCGCGGCCCTGGCCGAAACCATCAACAACATGACCGAGACGCTCGCCACCTTCGCCGACCAGGTCACGACCGTGGCGCGCGAAGTCGGCGCCGAAGGCCGTCTGGGCGGCCAGGCCAACGTGCCCGGCGCCGCCGGCACCTGGAAGGACCTGACCGGCAACGTGAACCTGCTCGCCGCGAACCTGACGACCCAGGTCCGCGCCATCGCCGAAGTCGCCACCGCGGTGACCAAGGGCGACCTCACGCGCTCGATCCAGGTCGATGCCCGCGGCGAGCTGTCCGAGCTCAAGGACAACATCAACACCATGATCGGCAATCTGCGCCTGACCACCGATCGCAACACCGAGCAAGACTGGCTCAAGACCAATCTCGCCCGCTTCACCAACATGCTGCAGGGCCAGCGCGATCTCGCCACCGTCGGCCGCACGCTGCTCTCCGAGCTGGCGCCGCTGATCGAGGCGCAGCTCGGCGTCATCTACCAGATGGAAGGCGAGGGCGAAGCGCTGCGCCTGCTCGCCTCCTATGCCGATGGCGACGGCCAAGACGGCCATCCGCGCACCGTCAAGCTCGGCGAGGGACTGGTCGGCCAATGCGCTCTCGACAAGCGCCGCCTGCTGATCACCGGCCTGCACGATACGCCGCAGATCAATTCGGCGCTGCTCAAGGTCACGCCCCAGAGCATTCTCGTCCTCCCCGTCGTGTTCGAAAACCAGATCAAGGCGGTCATCGAATTGTCGTCGCTGGCGAGCTTCACCGATCTGCAGATCGCCTTCCTCGACCAGCTCACCGGCAGCATCGGCATCGTGCTCAACTCGATCGAGGCGACGATGCAGACCGAGGGCCTGCTCACGCAATCGCAGCAGCTTGCCGCCGAACTGCAGACCCAGCAGGGCGAGCTGCAGCAGACCAACGAAAAGCTCGAACAAAAGGCGCAGCAGCTCGCCGAACAGAACGTCGAGGTCGAGCGCAAGAACCAGGAAATCGAGCAGGCCCGCCTGGCGCTCGAGGAAAAGGCGTCGGAGCTGGCGCTGACCTCCAAGTACAAATCGGAATTCCTGGCCAATATGAGCCACGAATTGCGCACGCCGCTGAACTCGATCCTGATCCTGGGCCAGCAGCTTGCCGACAATCCCGAGACCAACCTCACCGCCAAGCAGGTCGAGTTCGCCCGCACCATCCACGGCGCCGGAACCGACCTGCTGAACCTGATCTCCGACATCCTGGACCTGTCGAAGATCGAATCGGGCACCGTGACGGTCGACGCCGAGGAAATCGCGTTCAACAGCGTGGTCGAGGCCGTCGCCCGTCCGTTCCGCCACGAAGCCGACACGCGCCAGCTCTCCTTCGACGTCGAGGTCGATCCCAAGCTCGGCCGCTCGCTTTCCACCGACTCCAAGCGCCTGCAGCAGGTGCTCAAGAACCTGCTCTCCAACGCCTTCAAGTTCACCGAGCGCGGCGGCGTGCGCCTGTCCGTCCTGTCGGTCGAATCGGGCTGGACGCCGACCCATCCCGTCCTCAGCCAGGCCGGCGGCGTGGTGGCGTTCGAAGTCGCCGACACCGGCATCGGCATCCCTTCGGAGAAGCAGCGCATCATCTTCGAGGCGTTCCAGCAGGCCGACGCCTCCACCAGCCGCAAATATGGCGGCACCGGCCTCGGGCTCGCCATCAGCCGCGAGCTTGCCAGCCTGCTCGGCGGCGAAATCCAGCTGCGCTCCATCCCCGGCGTCGGCAGCACCTTCGTGCTGTATCTGCCGGCCCGCTATGTCGGCCCTGCCGCCGCGGCGCGGCCGCAAGGCCCGTCGCAGCCGCTGGCGGCCAAGGCGCTCGCCAATGCCCAGCCCGAGCGCATCGAACAGATTCCCGACGACCGCAACGACATCGGCGCCGCCGACACGGTGCTGCTGATCGTCGAGGACGATCCCCACTACGCCCGCATTCTGCTCGATCTGGCGCATGACGAAGGTTTCAAGGTGCTGGTCGCGATGCGCGGCGACGATGCGCTGGAGCTGGCGTCGATCTACCAGCCCAGCGCCATCTCGCTCGACGTCTTCCTGCCCGACATGCTGGGCTGGACGGTGCTCAGCCAGCTCAAGCAGAACCCCAAGACGCGCCACATCCCGGTGCAGATCGTCACGCTCGACGAAGACCGCCAGCACGGCCTGGCGCGCGGCGCCTTCTCCTTCGTCTCCAAGCCCGCCACCACCACCGGCGTGCAGGCGGCGCTGAACCGCATCAAGGAATATGCCCGGCCGCGGCGCAAACAGCTCATGGTCGTCGAGGACAATCGCGACGAGCAGCTCTCCATCCGCGCCCTGCTCGAGCATGACGACATCGAGATCGTCACTGCCGAGTCCGGCGGCGACGCGCTCGCCAGGCTGAAGGAGCATCCGTCTGACTGCATCGTGCTGGATCTGCGCCTCCCCGACATGAGCGGCTTCGAAGTGCTCGAACGGCTGAAAGTCGATCCCGAACTTTCCGACATTCCGGTCATCGTCTTCACCGGCCGCGAGCTCACCGCCGAAGAAGACGCGCAGCTCCACACCATGGCGCGCAGTATCGTCGTCAAGGGCGTGGAGTCTCCCGAGCGCCTGCTCGACGAGACCGCGCTGTTCCTGCACCGCGTCGTCACCGACTTGCCGCAGGAAAAGCAGCGCATGCTGGAGCGCCTGAACGGCTCCGACGAGGATTTGGTCGGGCGGACCGTTCTGCTGGTCGACGACGACGCGCGCAACATCTTCGCGCTGTCCAGCGTGCTCGAACGCCGCGGCATGCATGTCCTCACCGCGACGACCGGCAAGGAAGCCGTCGCGCTGGTCGAATCCACGCCAGAGCTCGCTCTGGTGCTGATGGACATCATGATGCCCGAGATGGACGGCTACGAGACCACGGCGCTGATCCGCCGCAACCAGAAGTTCCGCCGCCTGCCCATCGTCGCGCTCACCGCCAAGGCGATGAAGGGCGATCGCGAGAAATGTCTGGAGGCCGGGGCTTCGGACTATCTCGCCAAGCCCGTGAACACCGATCAGCTCCTCTCCGCCCTTCGCATGTGGCTGCACCGCTGAGGGCCGCGCGATGAGCAACGTCAACGTTCTTCTCGTCGACGACCAGCCCTCCAAGCTGCTCAGCTACGAGGTCATGCTGAAGGACTTGAACGTCAACCTCATCACCGCGACCTCGGCCAGCGCCGCGCTCGCGGTGCTGCTCAAAGTCGACGTCGCGGTGGTCCTGATCGACGTCTGCATGCCGGACCTCGACGGCTTCGAGCTGGCGTCGATGATCCGCAACCATCCGCGCTATCACGAAACCGCGCTGATCTTCGTCTCCGCGATCAACATCTCCGAGACCGATCATCTGCGCGGCTACGA
>CAYXMO010000275.1:0-4610 GCA_964465935.1 uncultured Rhizobium sp. | reverse complement strand
CGAGACCGCCCTCAAGGCGGCGTTTTTCAGGGGCAAGGGAACGCAAACGGTGCGGGCGCAAACATGTTGAAGGGCATCGATCCCTTCCTGGGTCCGGAGCTGCTCGGCGCGCTGCGCGCCATGGGCCATGGCGATGAAATCCTGGTCGCCGACGCCAATTTCCCCGCCGCCGCCCTCGCTGCCCGCCTGGTGCGCACCGACGGCGTCGGCGCCGTGCGCATGGTGCAGGCCATCGTCTCGGTGATGCCGCTCGACGATTTCGTCCCCGCCGCCGCCTTCCGCATGGCGGATGTCGATCACCCCGAAAATTTCCCCTATATCGCCGGCGAATTCGAGGTGAAGCTCAAAGAGGCCGGCTATCGCGGCGCGCTTGAGCCGCTCGAGCGCTCCGTCTTCTACGCCCGGGCCAAAACCGCCTACGCCATCGTCGCGACCGGCGAGACGCAGCTCTACGGCAATCTGATCCTCAAGAAGGGCGTGATCCGCCCAGAGCAAAAACCAACGTGATGCGCGTCGATGCCCACCAGCATTTCTGGCGCATGGACCGTGGCGACTATGGCTGGCTGACGGCGAAGGATCACCCCAAGATCGCGCGCGATTTCCTCCCCGCCGATCTGCAGCCGCTGCTTGCGGCCGCCAAGATCGACAAGACGATCCTCGTCCAGGCCGCGCCGAGCGAAGCCGAGACGCAGTTCCTGCTCGATCTCGCCGAAGCGGCGCCGTTCGTCGCCGGTGTCGTCGGCTGGGTGGATTTCGAGGCGCCGGACGCGGCCTCGCGCATCGCGCGCCTCTCGGCCAAGCCGAAACTCGTCGGCCTGCGCCCCATGGTGCAGGACATCGCCGACGCCGAATGGCTGTTGCGCCCGGATCTCGGCAAGGCTTTCGACGCGATGCAGCGCGGCAACCTGCGCTTCGACGCGCTGGTCAAGCCGCGCCATCTGCCGGCGCTGGCCGAATTCCTCGAGCGCCATCCCGATCTGCCCGTCGTCATCGATCACGGCGCCAAGCCGGACATCGCCGGCGCCGGCCTCGACACCTGGGCGACTTACATCCGCCACATCGCCAAGAGCAGTCGCGCCTACTGCAAGCTCTCGGGTCTCGCCACCGAAGCCGGCCCCGGCTGGTCGGCGGCGACGCTCAAGCTCTATGTCGATGTCCTGCTCGAATCCTTCGGGCCGCGCCGCCTGCTATGGGGCAGCGACTGGCCGGTGCTGCTGGAAGCCGGCGACTACGCGCAATGGCTGGCTGCGGCGCAGTCGTTGACGAAGCATCTCTCATCGCCAGACCGCGAAGCCGTCTTCGGCGGCACCGCGGCAAGTTTCTACGGAATCGCGTGAATGTTGCTCGCTGCCTCAAGCAAAAAAGGAATCTCCCTCTCCCCCTCCGGGGGAGAGGGCAGGGGTGAGGGGGTGCTTGGCATGGAACGCAGGCGTGCAAGATCAACAGTGCTTTGTATCAGCACCACCAATCATCTCCAGACATCGAACTCCGACTTCCGGCACCCCCTCACCCTGACCCTCTCCCCCGGAGGGGGAGAGGGAAAGTTCAGGGCGTTTTGAAGGATCGCTCTATGACCCAATTCAACGGCCTCGGCCTCCACCTCGGCAATCTCTCGCGGCTCAGCCACGCCAAGACGCGTTCGATCTCGCCGGAGAATTTCACCGGCGAGAAGGGCAAGGGCGGGATGTCGACCGATGGCCCCGCCGCCAAGGCGGCGCGCGATCTGGGCCAAGGCTGGAAGGTCTCGCCCTACGTCATCGTCAAGCCGGGCGAGACCTTCGAACTCGCCAACATCGAAGGCCAAGGCGCGATCCAGCAGATCTGGATGACGCTGGCGCGCGGCAAGTGGCGCTTCACCGTCCTGCGCGCTTACTGGGACGATCAGGAGCAGCCCAGCATCGAATGCCCCGCCGGCGATTTCTTCTGCAACGGCTGGGAGGAGTTCGCGCAGGTCACGTCGCTCCCCGTCTGCGTCAATCCCGGCCGCGCCTTCAACTGCTATTGGGAGATGCCGTTCCGCAAACGCGCGCGGTTCACCATCCAGAACCTCGCCGACGAAGCCATCATCGTCTACTACCAGATCAACTACACGCTGACCGAGGTGCCCGAAGACTGCGCCTATTTCCACGCCCAATTCCGCCGCACCAACCCGCTGCCCTACAAGGACGTCTACACCATCGTCGACGGCCTCAAAGGCCAGGGCCATTTCGCCGGCTGCTACATGGCCTGGGGCGTCAACAACAGCGGCTGGTGGGGCGAAGGCGAGATCAAGTTCTACCTCGACGGCGACACCGGCTTTCCGACCATCTGCGGCACCGGCACCGAGGATTATTTCTGCGGCGCCTACGATTTCGATCCGGGCATCGGCAAGCGCATCGGCGGCGACACCACGGCCAAGCTCTACTACCAGGAATTCAACACGCCCTATGCCGGCCTGCCGCAGGTCATCCGCCCCGACGGCGCCTACGCCTCGCAGACCCGCTTCGGCATGTACCGCTTCCACGTCATGGACCCGGTCCGCTTCGAAAGCGATTTGCGCGTGACCATCCAGGCGCTGGGCTGGCGCACGCATAAAGAGCGGCAATACCTGCCGTTGCAGGACGACATCGCCTCGGTCGCTTATTGGTATCAGACCCTGCCGGCCGCGCCGTTCCCCACGCTCCCCTCCCGCGACCAGCTGGAAGTGATCTGAGGACATGACCGAACGCGATTCCTCCAAGCTCTCCGTCGGCGTCAAGGCGCTCTACGGCACCGGCCAGTTCGTCGACAGCGTCAGCGCCACCGCGCTCGCGACCTTCCTGCTGTTCTACCTGACGGCGGTGTGCGGCCTCTCCGGTTCGCTCACCGGCCTGTCGCTGTTCGTCGCGCTGGCGGTCGACGCCTTCGTCGATCCCTTCGTCGGCTCGCTCTCCGACAACACCAAATCGCGCTGGGGCCGCCGCCACCTCATCATGTTCTGGAGCTTCCCGGCGATGTTCGTCGGCCTCGGCCTGCTGTTCACCGTGCCGAGCGGGCTCAGCGGCATGCCGCTCTTCGTCTACGTCACCGCCATGGCGCTGCTGCTGCGCTTCGGCCTCTCCGCCTACATCGTTCCTTACATCGCGCTCGGCGCCGAGCTCAGCGACGACTATATCGAGCGCAGCCGCATCATCGCCTGGCGCTCCTTCTTCAGCGTGCCGGCGACCTTGCTGCCGATCATCATCGGCTATGGCGTGTTCCTCGCCGGCAAGAACGGCTTGTTCGACCGCGCCGCCTACGTCCCGCTCGGCTGGACCTGCGCCGCGATTCTCTGCCTGTTCGGCGCCATCGCCGCCTTCGGCACGCTGGGCTCGATCGACCGCCTGCACAAGACGACGCCGAGCGACGACCATCCGCTGCTGCGGCTGGGGCGCGAACTGCCGGAGGTTTTCCGCAACCGCTCCTTCCTCATCCTGTTCGGCACGGTACTGATCTTCTTCGTCGCGCAAGGCACCGCCGGCGCGCTCGGCCTGCATGGCAGCAAGTTCTTCTGGAAGCTGACGACGCCGGAGATCCAGCTTCTCACCTACCCCGTCGCGGCCGGCCTCCTCCTCGGCATTCCGCTGGTCGCGGTGCTGGGGCCTTATGTCGAGAAGCGCACCATGACGCTGTGGAGCCTCGCCTTCATCTGTATCAGCCAGGCCGGCATGCCGCTGCTGCGCATCTGGGGCATCCTGCCGGACGGCGACGGCCCGGTCGTGCTGTGGTCGCTCGCGGTCAACAACGTGCTGGTCTACATGGCGGTCACGGTGCTCTCCGTCGCCTTCCAGTCGATGATGGCCGACGCCGCCGACGAGCACGAGCTTCTGTTCGGCGCCCGCCGCGAAGGCCTCTACTTCTCGGGCACCACCTTCTCCGCCAAGGCGGCGTCGGGGCTGGGCAGCCTGATCGCCGGCGTCGCGCTCGATCTCATCCACTTCCCGGTCGATATCGCGGCCAAGGGCGGCGACAATCTGCATTTGAGCCCGGCGGTGGTCGACAATCTCGGCCTGGTCTACGGCGTCGCGCCGGCGGCGATGACGCTGATCTGCATCGGCATCAACGCGATGTACGGCATCGACCGCAAGGAACACGCCCGCATCCAGGCCGAGCTCGTCAAACGCCGCGCCCCATCGGAGACCACGCCATGAAGATCGCGAACCGCATCACCGCCATGCTCGGCTGCGATTATCCCATCGTGCAGGCGCCGATGGGCTGGATCGCGCGCGCCCAGCTCGCCAGCGCCGTGTGCAACGCCGGCGGCATGGGCATCATCGAGACCTCGTCGGGCGAGCTCGATGCCGTCAAGGGCGAGATCCAGAAGATGCGCCAGCTCACCACCAGGCCGTTCGGCGTCAACGTCGCGCTCGCCTTCGTGCGCGATCCGGGCATCGTCAACTTCATCATCGACCAGGGCGTCAAATTCGTCACCACCTCGGCCGGCGACCCGCAGAAGATCGTCGGCCCGCTGAAAGCGGCCGGCCTTACCGTGTTTCACGTCGTGCCGTCGCTGAAGGCGGCGCTGCGGGCCGTCGATTGCGGCGTCGACGGCCTGGTGGTCGAAGGCGGCGAGGGCGGCGGCTTCAAGAACCCGCGCGAGGTCGCGACCATGG
>CAYXMO010000274.1:0-4611 GCA_964465935.1 uncultured Rhizobium sp. | reverse complement strand
GGGTAGTTCGGGTTTTTGATCAGGAAATCCTGGTGATAGCCCTCGGCGGCGTAGAAACCGTTCAGCTTCTCGATCTTCGTCACAATGGGGCCGGCGAAAACATGCGCCGCGCCGAGCTGGGCGACATAGGCCTTGGCGATCTTCTCCTGCATCGGGCTGGCGAAGAAAATCTCCGAGCGGTAGCTGGAGCCGGTGTCGGGGCCTTGGCGATTGAGTTGCGTCGGATCGTGCGCCACCGAGAAATAGACGCGCAGGATCTCGCCGAAGGAAACGACGCGCGGGTCGAAAGTGATCTGCACCGACTCGGCATGACCGGTGGTCTCGGTGCCGACGAGCTCGTAGATCGCGGTCGCCTTGGCGCCGCCGGAATAGCCGGCGACCACTTTGGTGACGCCGCGCACATGCTCGAACACGCCCTGCTGGCCCCAGAAGCATCCGCCTGCCAGGACGGCGGTCTCGCTCGCTGGCGCGCCGGCCTTGGGCGCATCGACAGCGGCAGCCGGAATCGGCTTGTCCAGGTCATCGGCACAGGCGGCCGTCGACAAGGCGCAGACGGCGGCAGCCGCCGCTACTAAAGTACGAAATGGGCCAAGCATGGGCGCCTCCGGCGTTCTCGATAACGAGTTCGAACAACGGCGACCCTCGGTTACAGGCAAAATCAAATCCACGACCGAAAAGCTCAAAATCCCAAATAGTGCTTCCTGTTGCCCTGGTCGTCATGGCTATAGCCATAGATCACGCTCACAAGCGCGATCACCACGAGAGGCACTAGATAAATGGCATTGTCGTTGGCGCTGACACCCAAATCGGTTGTCTGACCATGGAGCAGCACGTCGGCCAGCGCCTGTCCGCCCAACAGCAACCATGCTCCCAATGCGCTTATTTGTCCGATACGGCGGGCGATGCGGTATTTGTTGGTCATCGTAACACCTATCTAAGAGGTGAAGATAAGAGTCGCAATGGAAAGCGGCACAAATCCGATCCCCAAGTTCCAAATAACGTGACTTCGTCCTGCCTTTGAATCGCCGGAATTAGCAGCCTGCTCCATCCCAGCGCAGATCAGAATCAGGACAATCGTCATCGCCATCACGATGACATAACCAAGCATCCCACCAACGGCCGTGAATCCATCAATCTTTCGGAGTCCTGTCGAGGCGGAATACTGAAAGGCGTGAACGACGGTCACCGCAATGAAGGCGATAACGAGATCCGATCCGATCATAGCGTGCTTCGCCTTGAAGGGGCCTGCTCCGTGTACGATCCAATTTACGACCATCCCGATGAACGTGACCACAATTGGGAGAATTACGGTTATCGTCCAAGTCGTTAACCAGTCGGGGCCAACGGCCCCTGCCAAGGTTGTTGCCATCTCGCCCCTCACACGGCGGTGTTATTGCACAAGTTGCATGATTCGCCTAGCACCCTTGTTAGTACATGCGCCGAGATGGTTGGCTTCTGCACAGGTACTGCTCGAGCGAGACGTGCCTCACCAGCGCAGCAGCAGCCTGCCCAGCAGCGCGCCCAACAGGCCGACGGCGGCGATCCCCAGCGTGTACCAGATGGCGACGAAGGGGGCGGCGAATTCGGTGCAGTGGAAGGCATAGATCGCGGTTCCCGCCGCACCGGCCAAAATCCCCGCGACGCCGCCGGCCAGGGTCAGCCGGGTCGGTGCCAGCGTCTTGAGGCTCCAGAACACACCGGCGAAGACCGGGAGGGAAAGGATGACGATGTTGCGGGCGCAGACGCGCCACGAACCGCCCATCACCAGCGCCATGTGCTGGTCTGCGGGAGCGCTGAAATAGCGATAGAGCGCCATCAGCGCCATGACGGCGAGCGGTGCCGCGATCAGCATCCCCCACAATCCGCCGTCGCCACCCGGACGCGCCATGCGGCCGGCCAAGGCGAAGCCGAACGCCGCGATGCTCAAAGCATAGACGAACTTCATCCAGAACATCGCCGTTCCCATCGCCGGCATCAGGTCGGGGCGCAGCCCCAGCCACAGCAGCATCAGGGCGATCGAGGCGGCGATGCCGATGCTCAAGCCCGACACCAGCGTCCGTCCCACCGCGCGGCGCGGCACCGGCTCCAGCGCCGCCGACAGCGCGGCGATCAGATCATCGGTCTTCATGGCTCGCCCTCGAGCTTGGCGCCGAGCGCTTTGAGGCCGCGGTGGACGCCGACCTTCACGGCGGATTCACTCATGCCATGCCGCGCCGCGGCTTCGGCGGTCGACAGCCCTTCGATCTTGGTGTCGCGGATCAGCGCCTGGGTCCGCGCCGGGAGCTGGCCGAGCAGGCGGTCGACATCGAGCCCGGCTTCGGCGGCGCTGGTTTCCTCGGAGCCGAACAGCGCGTCCGGATCGTCGAGCGGGTCCTCGGCGCGGCGCTTGGTGCGGCGGTAGTGGTCGATCAGCTTGTAGCGCGCGATGGCGTGCACCCAGGCGGTGAAGGGGCGGGAGGGATCGTAGGTGGCACGGCGCGTATGCATCGCGATCAGCGTTTCCTGCAACAGATCCTCCGCGTCGGCGGCGTTGCCGAGGCGGCGGCGGTAATAGGCCCGCAAATAGCCGTTGAGCTTCTTGAGCAGCGCGGCATAGGCGGCGCCGTCGCCGCCCAGCGACCGGACCATCAGCGCCTTCAATTCCGCTTCCGCTTCTATCAAGCCGGCGCCTTCGATCATCAAGTTCGTGTGATTGCGCGCCGAGGTTACATCGGGCCCAATCAATTCGCCAACCGCTGTAACCGGACGGCGCTGCGGTCCGTATTGATGCTCGTAACGCAACAGCGAGACCGTGATGACGAAGCTGGGATTGACCGCCGCCGCCTTGGCGCTGGGCCTGAGCGTTCCCGCCGCGGCGCAGCAGCCGGCCGTGGTCGAGCTCTTCACCAGCCAGGGCTGCTCGTCCTGCCCGCCCGCCAATGCGAGTCTTGCCGCCGTCGCGCAGCGCCCCGACGTGCTGGCGCTCAGTTTCGGCGTGACCTACTGGGACTATCTGGGCTGGAAAGACACCTTCGCACAGCCCGCCTTCACCGCGCGGCAGATCGCCTACGAGAGCGGCCTCGGCCATAGCGGCCCGTTCACGCCACAGATCGTGGTCAACGGTGCTGCCGACACGGTCGGCAACCGCCAGAGTGACGTCGAGCATCTGATCGCCACGGCGCATTTGAACGGACCGGCGATCACGGTCGCCGGCAACACCGTGACGGTCGCCGCCGCGCCGGCGCAAGGCACTGCCGATGTCTGGCTGGTGCGCTATGACCCACGGACGATCCAAGTCCCTGTCGCACGCGGCGAGAATGAAGGCGTGACGCTGCCGCATAAGAATGTCGTGCGCGCCCTGACGCGGCTTGGCGCCTGGTCGGGCGCGGCGGCGAGCTTTCCCCTATCGCCAGCGCCTGCCGGT
Source organism: uncultured Rhizobium sp. (assembly GCA_964465935.1). Taxonomy (GTDB): domain Bacteria; phylum Pseudomonadota; class Alphaproteobacteria; order Micropepsales; family Micropepsaceae; genus Rhizomicrobium. The sequence continues at coordinate 1,208 of CAYXMO010000274.1, read as the reverse complement.
CTTGCGACCGCGGTGCTGATCCAGAAGCCGCATGGCGGCGTAATCCTCGCGGCCTACAAATCGTGAGGCGGCGGCAACAGCGTTCCGGCGGCAGCGCCGAAACTCGCAGCGGCACACGCCGCGCGATCACGTAACAAGCTTTGAGAGGACGACATGAAAACCCACTACACCCTTGCCGCGCTGACGCTGAGCGCCACGCTGTTCGCCACCACCGCCTTCGCCGCCGGCACGATGGCGCCGAGCAATACGATGGCCCCGGCCAACACCATGGCGCCCGCCAACACGATGAGCGCGCCGCCCGCCGGCGGCATGATGGCGACGCACAAGCCCAAGCCGCACAAGCCGATGCACCACCACAACGCCATGGCACCGGCCAATACGATGGCCCCCGCCAACACCATGGCGCCGGCCAACACGATGGGCGGTTCGCACTAAGTCCCCCCGCGAATTCGCTCAAAGTGGGCGGAGCGCCTGCCCCTCCAGCGCTCCGCCCATGCCTGCATCCTTGATCGGCGGCGGTGCCGGCGCTTAGCATGGGCGCATGCTGACCCGCAGACACGGCAATCTTCGCTTGCGCAAGGAGCCCGCTCCGGCCGCCGCCGAGCATCTCGAACGCGAAGGCTATGCCCATATCCGGGACGTGCTCGGTGCTGAAAGCGTCGCAGCGCTCGGCGCCGAGATCGCGGCGGTGTTCGAGACCTCCGGCACCGACCGCGAGCGCGATGCGCGCAACGAATTCCGCTATGGTATGCTCAACCGCTCGGCGCTGGCGCAGAAGGCGATTGCGGCGCGCGCCATCCTGGATGCGATCGAGCCGCTGCTCGGCGAGGATTGCCACGTCATCGCCAACACCGCCTGGCGCAATGCGCCGGGACATCAGGGCGGGATGTGGCACTGCGATGCCGGACCGCACATCCCGCGGCCCGAGAACGTGCCCTGGCCCGAGGCCATTCCTTATCCGGTGTTCGCCGTCGGCGTGCACATCTTCCTGCAGGACTGTCCGATGGAAGCGGGGCCGACGGCGGTGCTGCCCGGCTCGCACCGCTCGGGACGGCTGCCGCCCAAGGACCGCCTCGCCGATCTTGATCTCAGCTTCGAGAACAAGAGTCCGGTCTATCTGCCGGCCAAGGCGGGCGATGCGATCCTGTTCGTCTCCGACCTCTGGCATCGCGGCACGCCGGCGCAGGCGGGGCATGGCCGCTTCTTCC
>CAYXMO010000273.1:0-4617 GCA_964465935.1 uncultured Rhizobium sp. | reverse complement strand
TCCTCACCTTCTGCCTCGGCGTGCAGATCGTCACCGGCATCGTGCTCGCCATGCACTACGTACCGTCCGCCGCGGTCGGCGCCGTGCCCGGTTCGAGCAATGCCTTCGACAGCGTCGAGAACATCATGCGCGACGTGAATTATGGCTGGCTGCTGCGCTACGTCCACGCCAACGGCGCCTCGATGTTCTTCCTCGCGGTCTACGTCCACATGTTCCGCGGCCTCTATTACGGCTCCTACAAGGCGCCGCGCGAGGTGCTGTGGATCCTCGGCGTCATCATCTACCTCTTGATGGTGATGACCGCGTTCATGGGCTACGTCCTGCCCTGGGGCCAGATGTCGTTCTGGGCCGCCACCGTCATCACCAATCTGTTCTCGTCGCTCGACCAGATCGTGCCGCATCTGGGCTCGACCATCGCGACCTGGCTGTGGGGCGGCTTCGCGGTCGACGATCCGACGCTGAACCGCTTCTTCTCGCTGCATTACCTCTTGCCCTTCATCATTGCCGCCGTGGTTGGCCTGCACATCTGGGCGCTGCATGTGCCGGGCAACAACAACCCACTCGGCATCGACGTGAAGGGGCCGCAGGACAGCGTCCCGTTCCATCCCTTCTACACGTCGAAGGACGCGTTCTATGTCGGGCTGTTCGCGATTCTGTTCGCCTTCCTGGTGTTCTTCGCGCCCGATTTCGTCGGCAACCCGGACAACTACATCCCGGCCAATCCGCTGGTGACGCCGCCCGACATCGTGCCCGAATGGTACCTGCTGCCGTTCTACGCGATGCTGCGCTCGATCCCGCAGAAGCTGATCGGCGTCCTGGTCCTGGGCGGCGCGATCCTGACGCTGGCCTTCATCCCCTGGCTCGACACCAGCCGCGTGCGCTCCAACCGCTTCCGCCCCTTGATGAAGCAGTTCTTCTGGCTGTTCGTGGTCGACTGCATCCTGCTCGGCTATCTGGGGGCGCAGTCGGTCGACGCGGTCAGGTTCGGCATCCCGCTGGTCTGGGTCGCGCGCTTCGCCACCGCGTATTACTACGGCTTCTTCTGGGTCATCATGCCGGTGGTCGGCCTGATCGAGACTCCCAGGCCCCTTCCCGACTCCATCGCCAAATCCGTGCTCGGCGCCAGCGCCGTGCCCGCCGAGTGAGGATCACCATGCGCTTCGCTCTTATCGCTGGCCTTGCTCTCGGAGTTGGATTGGGCTTCGCCGCGCCGGCGCTCGCCGCCGACGGCGATCCGATGCCGCTCAAGAAAATGGACTGGTCGTTCGAAGGCGTGTTGGGCACCTACAACCGCACCGACCTGCAGCACGGCTTCCAGGTCTACAAGGAAGTCTGCTCGGCCTGTCACAGCCTCAACCGCGTCGCCTTCCACACGCTGTCCGAGCCGGGCGGCCCCAGCTTCAGCGACGCGCAGATGAAGGCGCTGGCCGCCGGTTACAAGGTCGTCGCTGGCCCCAACGACAAGGGCGAGACCACCGACGACAAGGGCCAGCCCTTGCTGCGTCCGGGCATCCCGGCCGACCATTTCCCGCCGCCCTTCCCGAACGAGGAAGCGGCCCGCGCCGCCAATGGCGGCGCCCTGCCGCCCGACCTGTCGCTGATCGTCAAGGCGCGCAATGGCGGGCCGGACTATGTCTACTCGATCCTCACCGGCTTCGCCGACAAGCCGCCGGCCGGCTTCAAGGTGACCGACGGCAAGTACTACAACCCCTATTTCCCCGGCTGGAACATCTCGATGCCGCCGCCGCTCACCGACAACCAGGTGACCTTCGTCGACGGCGCCCCGGCCAAGGTCGCGGACGAAGCTTATGCCGTGGTGACGTTCCTCGCCTGGACCAGCGAGACGCATCTGGAAGACCGCCACCGCATCGGCGTCGGCGTGATGCTCTTCCTGATCGTCCTCTCGGGCCTGCTCTATCTCAGCTACCGCAAGGTCTGGCAGGGCACGCCGCATTAAACAAATCCTCCCCCTGAAAGGGGGAGGTGGCTCGCCCATTTGGGGCGAGCCGGAGGGGGTAGTACGGGACGGCGAACGTCCCCCACCGCCTCGCTGCGCTCGGCACCTCCCCCTTTAAGGGGGAGGACAAGTAAGGAGCCCCCATGACCAGAACCGTTCTCGGCGTCATCGGCGGCAGCGGCGTCTATGACATTCCCGGCCTCGAAAAGCCGCGCTGGCAGAAGATCAAGTCGTCCTTCGGGGCGCCGTCGGACGCGCTCTTGTTCGGCACCTTCAAAGGCACCGACCTCGTCTTCCTGCCGCGCCATGGCCGCGGCCACGTCCAGACGCCGAGCTCGATCAACTACCGCGCCAATATCGATGCCCTCAAGCGTGCCGGCGTCACCGACCTGATCTCGGTGAGCGCCTGCGGCTCGCTCAAGGAGGAATTGCCGCCCGGCACCTTCGTGCTCGCCGACCAGTTCATCGACCGCACCTTCGCGCGCGAGAAGAGCTTCTTCGGCCCCGGCTTCGTCGCGCATGTCTCGATGGCGCATCCGGTCGACAAGCGCCTCGCCGATCTTCTCTGCCAGGGTTGTGCGGAAGAGAACATCGAATATGCCAAGAGCGGCTCCTACATCTGCATCGAGGGGCCACAGTTCTCCTCCCTCGCCGAAAGCAAGCTCTACCGCTCCTGGGGCTGCAGCGTCATCGGCATGACCGCGATGCCGGAAGCCAAGCTCGCCCGCGAGGCCGAGCTGCCTTACGCCATCGTCGCCATGGTCACCGATTTCGACTGCTGGCATCCCGACCACGACCACGTCACGGTCGACGCCGTGGTCAAGGTGATGCATGCCAACGCCCAGAACGCGCGCAAGCTGATCATGAACGTCGCCGGCAAGCTCGGCCCCAATCGCACGCCGTCGCCTGGGATCGAAACTGTGCTCGACACCGCGGTGATGACGGCGCTCGACAAGCGCGATCCCAAGCTGGTGAAGAAGCTCGACGCGGTGGCGGGACGGATTTTGCCGAAGAAGACGGCGAAGGCGAAAACCAAGAAGCGCAGGTGATGGTGCAGCCGCTTTTTGCCATCGGTGGTAACGGGGGCGGATCCTTCGCCAAGCCTCTGCCGCCCGGCGATCAGGGGTGGGCTCTCATGCTCGCGGGTCTCGCCTTCGCGGGTGTTTGCTTCTGGAATTTGAGGGAGGGTCTGGGGAAGGACGGTTCATTCTCGGTGCGCGGCTGGCCCGGCCCCATCGCGCGCGATCAACCGGTGCAATTTTGGTTCCTGGCGGCGGTCCATGTCGGCCTGACGATAGTGGGCTTCGCGCTGTTCGTGATCGGTTGTGTGAAGGTCTACAACTGGGAAACGCGCTAGCGAACCATCCGGCGCAGCGCCGCAACCAACGCACCCGCATCACCCGCCGGCACCAGTGTCAATCCGTCTTGCGCCGGCAACCCGCACGCGGTGGTCGCGATCACCGGCACCCCGCATGCCAGCGCCGTGAGAAGTTTGCGCGGGGCATCCTCCAGTAGCGCCGGCTGCACCACCGCCGCGACGCCGTCCAGCCAATCCGCGCCGGCACGCAGCGTGCGCACGCCGCTCCAGAAATCCGCGCCTTCCAATTCACTGCCGAGCAGCAAGACTTCGAGATCGATCGCCCGCGCGGCGTCGCGCATCTCATAGGCGCCCTTGCGCGCGATCGTTGGCCCGACGAACGCAATGCGCCTGGGCACGACAGCGCCCTCGCGCGCCCGCGTCTTGGGCGTTGCCCAATCCAGCCGCACCGCGCGGCCGCCGAACAGCGCTGCGATCTCGGCGTGCGGCGTCACGATCCGGTCCGCCGCCGCCAGCGCGTCGCGCTCCGCCGCGACCAGCTGGGGATCGGCGCGGAAGTCGGCCAGCGTCCGCCGCTCAGGATGCAGCGCCGCCGCCGCGTTCAGCCGCGCCTGAATCTCGCCCATCGGCATCCGCGTCATCAGCACCGTGAAGCGCCGCCCGCCCAGATGCCCGTCCCGCCACAGCGTGGGCAGCAGCGACTGCGCCACCACCACGTCCGTCACGTCCGGCGTCAGCGCTCGCGCCAGCCGCCGCGCCAGCGTCTCGGCACCGCGCAATTCCGTCGCCCGCCGCGCCGGTCCGTCCTGAGCGAAGCGCAGCGCCAGGCTGCGCCCCAGCGCCGTCAGCGTAGCCGGACGCACCGCCGCGAAGCCGTCCGCCGCCCAGGCATAGCGCGCTGCGCGCCAGCGCGCGCCGTCCAGCGGCAGCGCCAGCACGTCGCCGTCCCGCCGCGCCGCCGCGACGAACGCGCGATATTCCGGCCAGTTCTCGTCGACGAGATAGGCGGTGCGCCCCGCCGGCGCCGGCGCGCTCTCATGCCGGAAGCATTTGCTCTGCTCGCACGTCCCGCAGCTATGCGCTTCCTTATCACCTCCCCAGCGTGGGGAGGTCGACCGGAGCGAAGCGACGGTCGGGTGGGGAGATGATTCCGTCGGCGCCAGCAGCCGCACCACCAGCTCATCCCGCTCCACCACCACCCGCAGCATCATCGCGGCCGGTGCCGCAAAGCGCAGATCGACATAGTTCCACGCCACCGTCGCGTCGCGTCCTTGCGCGCCGGGCACGCGCCGCGAATGGGCATGCCGCTCCACGATCGCGCAGCCGGCGTCGAGCGCCACCG
>CAYXMO010000272.1:0-4624 GCA_964465935.1 uncultured Rhizobium sp. | reverse complement strand
TCCATCGCCTGGGGCATCGCGCGCGTCCTCGCCGCCCATGGCGCCGAGATCGCCTTCACCTATCAAGGCGAGGCCCAGGCCAAGCGCCTGCGCCCGCTGGCGCAATCGATCGGCTCGCAGATCGTGCTCGCCGCCGATGTCGAGAACGACGACGAGCTCGACGGCGTCTTCGCCCGGCTCAAGACCCATTGGGGCCGGCTCGATTTCGTCGTCCATGCCATCGCCTTCTCCGACCGCGACGAGCTCAAGGGCCGTTACGTCGACACCTCCCGCGTCAATTTCTGCAAGACGCTCTCGGTCTCCTGCTATTCGTTCACCGCGGTGGCGCAGCGCGCCGCCAAGCTGATGACCAAGGGCGGCGCCATGGTGACGCTGACCTATCTGGGCGCCAGCCGCGTCATGCCGAACTACAACGTCATGGGCGTCGCCAAGGCGGCGCTGGAAGCCAGCGTGCGCTATCTCGCCGCCGACCTCGGCAAGGACGGCATCCGCGTCAATGCGATCAGCGCCGGCCCGATGCGCACGCTCGCCGGCTCCGCCGTCGGCGACGCGCGCATGGTGTTCAAATGGAACAAGAGCCACGCCCCGCTCAAGAAATCGGTCGAGCTCGACCATGTCGGCGGCGCCGCGCTCTATCTGCTCGGCGATCTGTCGGGCGGCGTCACCGGCGAAGTGCATTTCGTCGACGCCGGCTTCAACGTCGTCGGCATGCCGCCGACCGTGGACTTAAGGGGCTGGACCGCGCCCGAAAACGGGTCCGACGAAGGAACCAAAGCCGATGCGCGCGAAACTGTCTAACAAAAAAAATCCTCCCCCCTTCAGGGGGGAGGTGTCGCGAAGCGACGGAGGGGGGAAGTCTCTCCACATCTTCGCTGCTGCGTGCATGGTTCTGTCGCTTACCACCACCGCCGCGCTCGCCGGCTGGCAGGACGTCGCCTCGCCCTTCGACCAGCAGCGCCTCGCCAATCTGGGCGAAGCCAAGCAGAAGGCGCTGGCCGAAGCCCATGGCGGCGCCGGCTCGGGCGACGCTAGCGCCATCGATTCCGCGCTCGGCCCCGCCAGCCATGCGCCGTCGCCCGGCGAGATCACCGGTTCCTGGCGCTGCCGCACCATCAAGCTCGGCGGCATCACGCCGTATGTCGTCTACTCCTGGTTCAACTGCCGCATCTCCAATCGCGGCGGCGGCTTGTTCTTCGAGAAGACCAGCGGCAGCCAGCACACCGCCGGCTTCCTCTATCCGGCTGAAGGCGGCTTCGTGTATCTGGGCGCCTCGTCGGTGATCGGCGAGCCGCCGCATGCCTATTCGGGCAGCGGCGCGTCGGCCGGCGCCGCCGCGACGCCGGACGACCAGATCGGCCTGCTCTCGGCGATCAGCGCCAACCACGCGCGGCTCGAAATGCCCTATCCGGTGCAAGAGTCGACCTACGACGTGATCGAACTGAAGCGCTGATGGCCGCGCTGCGCCGCGCCGCGCCGGACGACATCGCCTTCATCCTCGCGACCGAGCGCAGGCCCGGCTACGACGCGCTGGTCGGACGCTTCGAGGAAGACGTCCACCGCGCCAATCTCGGCGACGACAACTGGATGTACTTCATCGGCCTCGACGATGCCGGTGCGCCCCAAGGCTTCGCCATCCTGCAGGACGTCAATGCCGATCCGGACAGCCGCTTCCTGCGCCGCATCGCCGTGGCCGACGCCGGGCGCGGCTTCGGCAGGCCGTTTCTCGCCGCGCTGATCGATTGGGTGTTCGCCAACACGGCGGCGACGCGCTTTCGCCTCCATGTCCGCACCACCAACACGCGGGCGCAGCACGTCTACCGTTCGCTCGGCTTCGTCGCCAACGACGAGGCGCGCGAGGCCGACGAGGGCAGCCTGGTGCTCCTCAAACGCGACTGGCGCCGCGATCCGGGCTGAAGGAAACGACATGGCCGGCTACTCGCCCAAACCGCTCGCCGCCAAGCTCGGGATCAAGCCCGGCATGACGCTCTACGCCATCGCCGCGCCGAAAGACTATCGCGCCCTGCTCGGCATCGCCGCGCCCTTCGCGGCCAAGCCGCCGAAGGCCGGCGCCGACTTCGTCCATATCTTCGTCACCTCGCTCGCCGAGCTCGACAAGCAGCTGCCGGCCGCGCGCCGGGCGATGAAGCCGGACGGCATGCTGTGGGTGAGCTGGTACAAGAAGGCGGCGAAGATCCCGACCGACGTCACCGAAGACCTGATCCGCGCCCGCGCGCTTGCGACCGATCTCGTGGACGTGAAGGTCTGCGCCGTGAGCGACGTGTGGTCGGGCCTCAAGCTGATGGTGAGAAAGCATCTGCGCTAGACTCATCAACAAATGTCATGGCCCGCAAAAGCGGGCCACCCAGGTGATGCTGCTTCGATGTTGCACGGCTGTGTGAAAGCCAATTCTGTCTATGCCGGTACAAGCTTCAACTGGATGGCCCGCTTTTGCGGGCCATGACAATTTTGAAAAAGCGAGCGAGGCGCCCGCTACTTCGCGCCGCCTTCGGGTCCGAAGAACACCACCCAGGCCTTGAACTCGGCCGAGAAGCTGGCGAAGCGGTGCGGCACGCCGGCAGGCACGAACAGCACGTCGCCGGCCGAAAAGCGCACGGTCTCGCCGCCGCGCTTGAAGATGCCGTGGCCGGCATGGATGACGTAAAGCTCGTCGCGCTTATGCGCCTGCTGGGTGTCCTGGTCGGTCGGCACGAACAGCAGCAGGTTGACGTCGCCGTGCTGGAACAGCGACACCGAAGCCTGGCCCGAAGCGGCGAGCTTGGCGGCGGAGGCGATGAGATCGATCTTCAGCGGCGGATTGGACATGGCTCAGCTTTCCCGTGTTGCGGCTTTCGCGAACCGGTCGAACAGATAATGGCTGTCCATCGGTCCCGGCGAGGCTTCGGGATGGTACTGCACGCCGAACACCTTCTTGCCCTCGACCCGGATGCCGCAATTGGTGCCGTCGAACAGCGAGACATGCGTCTCCTTGACGCCCTTGGGCAGCGTGTCCTTGTCGACGGTGAAGCCGTGGTTCATCGACACGATCTCGACCTTGCCGGTTTCCAGGTCTTTGACCGGATGATTGGCGCCGTGATGGCCTTGGCGCATCTTCTTGGTCTCGCCGCCCAGCGCCAGTCCGAGCATCTGATGCCCGAGGCAAATGCCGAACACCGGTACGTTCGAGTCGACCAGGCCCTTGATCGTCGGGATCGCATAGGTCCCGGTCGCCGCCGGATCGCCCGGCCCGTTGGAGAGCAGCACGCCGTCCGGCTTGTGCCGCATCACCTCTTCGAAGCTCGCCTGTGCCGGCACCACGGTGATGTCGGCGCCCAATCCGGCGAGAATCCGCAGCATGTTCCGCTTGACGCCGAAATCGACCACGGTGCAGCGCCAGCTCGGGCTGGGCAGTTCGGCAAAGCCGGCGCCCCAGGCCCACGGCATCTCGCGCCAGTGATAGGTCTGCTTCGCGGTCACGTCCTTGGCGAGGTCGAGCCCCACCAGTCCGGGAAACGCCCGCGCCGCCTTGACGCCGGCGTCGATATCCAGTCTGCCGTTCCTCGCCGCCATGATCGCGCCATGCGGCATGCCGAGCTCGCGGATGCGGCTCGTCAGCGCCCGCGTATCGATCCCCGCCAGCGCTGGAATGCCGTGCCGCTTCAGCCAGGCATCGAGCGCGCTCAAGGCGCGGTAGTTCGAGGGATGCTCGGCATCGGCGCGCACGATCAGTCCGCGCACCACCGGGGTCAGCGACTCGATGTCCTCGCCATTGGTGCCGACGATGCCGATATGCGGAAAGGTGAAGCACACGATCTGCCCGGCATAGGAGGGATCGGTCAGGATCTCCTGATAGCCCGTCATCGCGGTGTTGAAACAGACCTCACCGATGCCGGCGCCCGTCGCGCCGGAGGGCGCGCCATCAAACAATGCGCCGGAGGGCGCGCCATCAAACAATGCGCCGAAGGCCTGGCCCTCGAACACGGTTGCGTCGGCGAGCACCAGCGCGCCGCGCGCGAATGGCACCGCCGGTCTGGCGGCGGCGGCGGGCAGGGCATCGGACATGGGAAGTACCGGTTGGATTGCGCGGAAAATAGGGATGGGTCCGCACAGGGTCAAGCGGGGGCGGCGGCGATTTTCCCCTGACTTTTCAAATGTTTGGCAAAGTGCCGCGAGCCGGTTAGATTGCGCGGCGAAAACCGGGACGATCCGACATGGGCTTGCGCGAGAAGATCAACGATTCGGTCAAGGAGGCGATGAAAGCCAAGGACCAAAAGCGCCTGGGCACGCTGCGCCTGATCAACGCCGCGGTGAAGGATCGCGACATCGCGGCGCGCACCGCCGACAGCCGCGATCTTCTCGGCGACGACGACATCCTCGGCCTGCTCGCCAAGATGATCAAACAGCGCGAGGACTCCATCGCCGCCTTCGTCGCCGGCAACCGCCCGGAGCTGGCGGACAATGAGCGCGGCGAGATCGCGGTGATCCGCGAATTCATGCCTCGGCAGATGAGCGCGGAGGACACCAAGGCCGCCATCGCCGCGGTGATCGGCGAGGTCGGCGCGGCCTCGATCAAGGACATGGGCAAGGTGATGAACGCGCTGAAGGAGCGCTACGCCGGCCAGATGGA
>CAYXMO010000271.1:0-4631 GCA_964465935.1 uncultured Rhizobium sp. | reverse complement strand
ATCTCCTCGGCGCTGAAGCTGAAGGGCGACCAGGCCAAGCAGATGGGCGCCATCGTCAAGTCGCTCTACGAGGCGGTGCAGGCGAAAGACATGAGCCTGCTCGAGATCAATCCGCTGGTCGTCACCAAGGACGGCAAGGTCGTCTGCCTCGACGCCAAGATCAATTTCGACGACAACGCGCTCTACCGCCACAAGGACATCCAGGCGCTGCGCGACCTCGACGAGGAAGACCCGATGGAGGTCGAGGCCAGTAAGTTCGACCTCTCCTACATCAAGCTCGACGGCGAGATCGGCTGCATGGTCAACGGCGCGGGCCTCGCCATGGCGACGATGGACATCATCAAGCTCTATGGCAGCGAGCCGGCCAACTTCCTCGACGTCGGCGGCGGCGCCTCCAAGGAGAAGGTGACGGCGGCGTTCAAGATCATCGTCTCCGACCCCAACGTGAAGGGCATCCTGGTCAACATCTTCGGCGGCATCATGAAATGCGACATCATCGCCGAAGGCATCATCGCCGCGGCCAAGGAAGTGTCGCTGGCGGTGCCGCTGGTGGTGCGCCTGGAAGGCACCAATGTCGAGCTCGGCAAGAAGATATTGGCTGACTCTGGGCTCCCCATCCTCTCCGCCAGCGACCTCGCCGACGCGGCGCAGAAGATCGTCAAGGCGGTGAAGGAGAAGAAGTAATCGATGGCGTTCGGCGCATCCAATCCTCCCCCTGAAAGGGGGAGGTGGTCCGGCGAAGCCGGACCGGAGGGGGCGGTATGACGTCCCGCGCCAGAACCATGCGCGCCCGCGCGATGCGCCGCGCCATGACCAAGCACGAAATGAAACTTTGGGTCCATCTTCGCGGCGCGCAAATGGGCGGCTGTTCCTTCCGCCGCCAGCACTCGGTCGGTCCCTACTACCTCGACTTTTACTGCCCCGCCGCCATGCTTGCCGTCGAACTCGACGGCAGCCAGCACGGCACGGCACAGGCGCGGGACTATGACGATGACCGCGCCGCGTTCCTTATCCGCAAAGGGATCGCCGTTCTTCGCTTCTGGAATCACGAACTGGACAACAATCTCGACGGCGTGCTCGAAGCCATCCAGCGCGCCCTGCCGACAGCCCCCTCCCGCGCGATTGCGTCGCGCGGCCTCCCCCTTTCAGGGGGAGGATTATGAGCGGCGCCGCGACCATGGCTGACCCGGCACCCGGCGGCTTTCGCGAGTCGCTGCGCCGCTTTGGGCCGGCCGGTATCGTGGCCTTCCTGCTCATCTTCGCCGGCGCGCTGGTGTTCATGCCCATCGCCGCCGTCCTCATCCTCATATGGGCCTGGGCGTCGAAATCCTGGCGCGCCATCGGCTTCGCCAAGCCCGACAGTTGGATCGGCGGGCTCGTCGTCGGCATCGTTCTGGGCGTTGGCCTCAAATTTCTCATGAAAGCGGTGGTGTTGCCCTGGCTCGGGGCGCCGCCGACCAATCCCTTGTTCCACTATCTCGCCGGCAACACGAGTGAAGCCGTGAAGTTCGCGATCTATGCCGTGCTCGGCGCCGGTTTCGCGGAAGAACTGTTCTTCCGCGGCTATCTGATGGAGCGTTTGGGAAGGCTGATCGGCGACGGCGCTGCGGCCACCGCGGTCGTCGTTGTGATCGTCACCGCCCTGTTCGGCGCCGCGCATTGGCAGCAAGGCCTGTTCGGCATGATCAACGCCGCCGTCACCGGCTCGATCGCCGCCGTCGTCTATCTGATCTGCGGCCGCAAGCTGTGGGTGCCGGTGGTGATGCATTCCGCCTTCGACCTCACCGCCGCGGCGATGATCTATCTCAATCTCGAAACCGAAACCGCCCATCTCGTCTTCAAATAACGGAACGCACGCATGTCCATTCTCGTCGACAAGAACACCAAGGTGATCTGCCAGGGCTTCACCGGCAACCAGGGCACCTTCCACTCCGAACAAGCCATCGCCTACGGCACCAAGATGGTCGGCGGCACCTCGCCGGGCAAAGGCGGCAACACCTATCTGGGGCTTCCCGTGTTCGACACGGTGCGCGAAGCGGTGGAGAAGACCGGCGCCACCGCGACCGCGATCTACGTGCCGCCGGCCTTCGCCGCCGACGCGATCCTGGAAGCGATCGACGCCGGCATCCCCCTCGCGGTCTGCATCACCGAAGGCATCCCGGTGCTCGACATGGTCAAGGTCAAGCGCGCGCTGCAGGGCTCCAAGACGCGCCTGATCGGACCCAACTGCCCCGGCGTGATCACGCCCGGCGAGTGCAAGATCGGCATCATGCCCGGCCACATCCACCGCCGCGGCAAGGTCGGCATCGTGTCGCGCTCCGGCACGCTCACCTACGAAGCGGTGGCGCAGACCACCGCGGTCGGGCTCGGCCAATCCTCCTGCGTCGGCATCGGCGGCGATCCGGTCAAGGGCACCGAACACATCGAAGTCCTGGAGATGTTCCTCAAGGACCCCGAGACCGAGAGCATCATCATGATCGGCGAGATCGGCGGCAGCGCCGAGGAAGACGCCGCCGACTTCATCAAGCACAACAAGACCAAGAAGCCGATGGTCGGCTTCATCGCCGGCGTCACCGCGCCGCCGGGACGCCGCATGGGCCATGCCGGCGCCATCATCTCGGGCGGCAAAGGCGGCGCCGACAGCAAGATCGAGGCGATGAAAAGCGCCGGCATCCGGGTGTCGCCGAACCCGGCGGCGCTCGGCACCACGCTGGTCGAATTGCTGAAGGGCCATTGAGCAACACGCATCTCGATCAGCTTCCGCCGGCCGCGCAGCTGCTCGGCCGCGAGATCCTGCGCATCGACCGCGACGGCACGGCGCACTTACGCTTCTTCGCCCGCCCCGAATTCGCCAACCGCCACGGCACGGTGCAGGGCGGTCTGGTCTCGGCGATGCTCGACTCCGCAACCATGACGCCGCTGCTGGCGCAATTGCCGCAAGACCGCATTGCGCTGACGGTGAAGCTGGAGACCGAGTTCCTGCGCCCGGCGCCGCTCGGCGAGCTCCAGGCGAAATCCTGGCTCATGACCAAGGACGAGCGCAGCGCCACGACGCGCGGCGAACTCAGCGATCCGAGCGGCACCGTCGTCGCGGCGGCAACGGCGCATCTGCGCATCCTGCCGCGCAAACGCTGAGCGCTACTTCGCCGTCATCGCGGCGCGGATCGTCGCCACCATCCGGTCTTCCGGCACGCGTGCCAGCTCCGGGAACGTCCTGCCGCTGTCGAGCAGCTTGCCCATCACGATCCAGGCGGCGCAGTAGGCTTCGCGCTGCATGCCGGTGTTGCCCTGGCCGAAGGTGTATTTCATCGCGATCTCGCGCCCGCTCTTGTCGAGATCGGGCGCAATCGCCGCCAGCACCGCATCCTTCTTGGCGTAGCAATTGGCCAGCCATTTGGGATCGGCGACATAGGCGCTCTCGTCCTGGCCCGGATAGATCTTCTGCACCGTGCGCATCGCCAGGCCTTCGAGGAACACGGTCTCGCCGACCGGCGCGCCGAAGCTGTTCTTCACGCCGGCGAGCTGGATGTGGATCGTGTGCGTCAGCTCATGCGCCAGGATTAGTTGCAGCCGGCCGTTCTCCACCGGCATCATCACCGTCGCGGCCTTGTCGCCCATCGGCGGCATCGAATAGGCGTTGTTGTCGAACTGGCCGACGAAGAACACGACGCGCGAATGGATCGCGACGTCCTGGGTCTCGAACAGCGCATTGATGCGCGCAAAGGAATCGTTCGCCGACGCGGCCGCGCCGCGCAGCATGTCCGGCAGTTTCGGCACCAGCGCCGGATAGTTCGCCCAGGCGCCATCGACCAGCCGCCGCGCCATGGCGTCGCCTTCCGGTCCCGGCGGCACCGCGGCGATGCCGTAGTCCTTCTGCCACAGCGCGAAACGCGCATCGGACGTCAGCGTCGCGGCCGTCGCTTCGGCGTAGAAAGCCTGAAACTTCGCCACACGGTCGACGATTTCGAGCTGATGCGGCGCGTCGGCGGCGAACGCCGGCGCGAAGCCGGCAAGTGCGCCGAACAGCCCGGCGCCCAGAATGTTTTTCATCGAGGGGATTCCTTGAAACGTGCTTCGCTTGCCGTGTCACATAACGCGGCGCTGCGCCGTTTCAATGCGCCGCCGCTATTGTATTTTTCGCATAGTTGCGCAAGAGCGACTGCAGCGGGCGCTCGAAGTAGCGGTAGCTGAGCCAACCCAGCCCGATCAGCACGGCGTAGAAGGCGAGCATCACCCAGCCTTGCAGGAAAAACGCCGGCGTCAGCGCCAGCCGCACCGCGCCGAGCGCCAGCAGCACTTGCAGCGGAAAGTGGATCAGATAGGTCGCATAGCTGATGTCGCCCAGAAAGCTCAGCCGCGCGAAGCCGCTTTGGTCGCGCAGCGCCAGCGCCAGCACCGTCAGCGGACACAGCCCGAAATCGAACATGACGAGGAAGATGTTGTTGCCCTCCCCGCCCGGCAGCCAATCGGAAAAGAGCAGCAGCGCCAGCGCACTCCAGCTCAGCAGCGCGGCAACACCAAGCCAACGGGCCACGGCGCGCACGCCCGCTTGGTCGCGCAGCTGGTCCCACACGGTGAACGCCACGCCGCCCATGAAGAAGCCGATGACGCCGCGCCCGATATGCTCGTCG
>CAYXMO010000270.1:0-4638 GCA_964465935.1 uncultured Rhizobium sp. | reverse complement strand
TCCGCGGCGAGCAGGGCGCTGCCTTTGCTCTTGTCGGAGAAGTTGATGGTCTGGAGGTATTTGATGCCCTCCTCGGCGATGTCGTCGCCGACCATGCGCTCGCCTTCGTTCTTCAGCTCGTCCATGTCGACATACATGCCGTAGAACGCCTTGGTGCGCTCGGTGATGATGCCGGCGTTGAGCAGCGTCTTGATCAGCACACGGAAGATGTTGGCCGACTGCTTCATGCCTTCGCGGCGGTCGGCGTCGGTGAAGGCTTCCATGATCGCGGCGCGCGCGTCCTGCCAGTCGATGCCGACGGCGTCGTAGACGACCTGCATCTGCTCGGAATTGACCAGGTTGAACAGCAGCGTCTGGAAGCACTGCGCCGCCCAGTCCTCGACCAGGTTCTGTTCTTCGGTCGAGAGCTTGGGGATGGTGCGGTCGGCCCAGATCTTGCCGAATTTGTGATGGAAGGCCTCGTCGGTCATCACGAGCTGGCAGAGCTTGACCAGCAGCGGGTCCTGCGAATTCTGGTACAGCGTCGCGAAGGCGCCCATGGCGAGGCCCTCGACCAGCATCTGCATGCCGACGATCTTCTTGTAGACCTCCGGCGCCCCGACCATCTCGGTCAGCAGCGTCTGCAGCGTCGCGCCGCAGGGCAAGGGCGTGCCCCAGCGGGCGCCGATATATTTGGCGAAGGCGGTGACGTGGCGGGCTTCCTCGCGCGTCTGGTTGGCGGCGTATTCCTGGGCGCCCGGATCGCGCAGGATGTGGCAGAGCGAAGCGGAGAGCGCGAGCGCGCCCTGCTCGCCATGCAGAATGGCGGAAAGCTGCCAGCGCGTCGATTCGTTGGCGAATTTGATCTTCTGCTCCGGCGTCATCTTCTCGCCGATGCGGGTGTGGAAGATCGGGAAGAAGCGCTCGGGCAGGATCGTGTTCTTGCTCGTGTCGAACGGCGCTTCGAAGTCGATGTACTTCTTGTCGAGCGGATCCCAGAAATGATCGTGCGTCGCGCTGATGATCTTGTCGAAGGCGGTGCTGCGCACGCCATAGCGCTGCGGGTTCAGCATCGCGGGGAAATCGTCCGGCGCCACCGCGTCATAGGCATTGTCTTTGGTGATCTGGACCATGGCCGAACTCCCGCTGCTTCACGTTCGAGATGGGTGACGATCCCGTCACTGTGAAGGGGGAATGATAAAAAGTCAATGAAAGTGACGCCTGCGTCACATTGGTGACGCCCCGTCAGCCGCTGTCGTGTCAGCAGATCAGCACATAGCCCTGCGGCACCGGGCAGAACGGCGGCAGGCCGAGATAGTCCTCGAGCACCGACTCCGCGACGCACAGCGCGCCCTCCACCCAGGCTTGGTCGATCGAATAGCACGAGCCGATGATGAAAAGGTTCTGCGGTGTGCCCAGGATCTCGGTCGCCGGCGCGCGGATTTTCCCCATCACCTCGCAGATGTCGTAATGCGCGGCCCAGCCGTGATAGCCGCCGCCGAACGGATCGGTGCCCCAATCCATGTAGATCGTGGTCATCGGCGCCGGGATCGCTTTGCCGGGCTGCACGCCATGCAGGGTCGCAAGCTGGCTCAGCACCATGTTCTCCATGGTCGAGCCGGGCTTCAGCGTCGTCGGCCCGTTCAGCGCCTGATAGTCGAGCGACGGCGCGGTGGTGCGAGTGCCTTCGATCTCCAGCTCGCGCCAGAACGAGGCGTAGGTCATGTCGTCATAGGACGCGAGCATGACATAGGGCCCGCCGCCCATGGCGCCGACGGCGTTGTTGCCGAAATAAAAGACCTGGCGCAGCGGCAGATCGGTGATCGACGGCCCGCCCATCGCGTCGGTGGTGTCGGGGACGTATTGCACGATAGTGGGATCGGTCCACCACGCGGTCTCGAACAGCATGCCGATGCGCATCGCCGGCTGGTCGATCGAGGACTGGATGTAGTTCTGCACCGCCGGATTGTTCAGCGTGTTGTCCACGCTGCAATTGGCCGCCACCATCTCCAGCGAGCGCCGCGGCATGGCGAGGAAGAGATAGTCGCACTCGACCTGGAATTGCTCATTGCTGTCGACGCGCACGAAATTGCAGGCGAAGCGGCCGCTGCTGGGATCGATGCCGTATTGCATCAGCCGGCATTTCATCTGGATGCAATTGGGATCGCGGGCGTCGATGCGGTCGCGCAGCGTGTCGAACAGGATCGAATAGCCGCCGGCCAGGCGTTTGTATTTCACCGTCGAGCCGAAATCGGCGTTGGCCTGCATCGCGTCGGCGGAATTCCAGTTGATGACGTTCGACTGATAGCCGTTGGCGTCCGACACATAGTCGAAGCCCTCATCGCCGAGATAGGCGTAGAGCAGGTTCCAGTAACCGATGTCGCCGATATTGGTCCCGGCCTTGAACACGCCGCCCAGATCGCTCGTCAGCGTGCCGTTCGCGAAATAGTCGCACCATTGCGCCCGCGTCCAGTTCGACGAGCCCGGCGCGAAGGTGTTGGCGACGTCGGCCAGGATGTCGTCGGCGGTCTGCTTGTTGAAGCCCTAGTTGAGGCAGAACAGGTTGAAATTATAGGGCAGGGTCGAACCGCTCTTGGGAATGTCGCTCTCCCAGATGTTCTCGCCGCGCAGGTAATAGAGCCGGTCGGCGGATTCGATGAAATCGACCACCAGGGGATCGAGCCCCAGGTCGTGGATCAGGTTCTGCAGCAGCACATGGCCGCCGACGATCTGGCCGTCCACCACGTCGGTCGCGAAGCGCATGCTGCCGGCTTCGATGTACTGGCCGCTGCCTTGCGGGAAATCGTAGGTGTGAATGCGCCCGCCGACATGCTCGTTCGACCATTCGTAGAGCCTGACCGTGTCGCCCGGTCCGATCTTGCCGCTGTCGAACAGCCGCCACGCGGTGAACAGCCCGGACGCGCCGGCGCCGACGATGACATAGTCCGCCATGACGCACTCCATCGAACGATCGAAAGGGATGCGCCGGCCGCAACGCGCGCGAGGACTTAATCAATACTGGGCGGCACGCCCAGTGACAATGCTCGCTCTGTTGCAGTTGGATGAAAATTCAGCGCCGCTTCATCTCGCCAGCGCAACCGCCTCGCCCAGCTTGGCGAAAAACCGGATGGCCTTCAGCTTGATGCTGTCGCGTGGCGTGAAGCCGACCAGCACGTCGGGCTGGATGCCTTGGATCTCATTGCTGTAATCGGCGCGCAGCCGGGCGCAGTCCGGCATCTGGAAGATCGCGCCGCTGTTCTTCAACGTCACCTCCTCGCCCAGCAGCATGTGGCCGCAGCCGGCGCCGCCGGTCGGCTCGCCCAGGATGACGGCGGCATGGTTGTCCTGCAGCACGGCGGCGAATTCCTCGGCGGCGGAATAGGAATTGCGGTCGACCAGTACGATCAGCGGCCCGTGCCACACGCCTTGTTCGTAGGGATACTGCATTGGGCTGAACAGCATCTCGGCGTAAGGCTTGCCGCGCAACGTCCCGGGATCGGCGGCGTCGAGAAAGCCCGTGGCGTAGAACCCCGGCAATCCCCAAGCGCAATTCGGCCGCTCGCCGCGCCACGCCGGCTCGCCGTTGCACGGATAGCCCGCATTCAAAGCGAAGCTGTGTGCCTGAAGGGCGAACGACAGCAGCAGCGCCTTGTCCATGCCGGGAGGAGCCTCCGCGGCGAAGCGACGTAGGTCGTTCTCCTGCTCCTGCCAGGCTTTCACCCAGCCCGGCGAGCGCACATAGGTCACGACCTCGGAATGCAGGTGCGTCGCTGTCACCATGCGCGCCGCCGCTTCGGCCCATTCGCTGCCGCCGCCATTGTTGGCGATGTCGATCAGCAGCACCTGCATGCCCGCCGCTTTCAGCGCGCGCAATTGCGCTGCGAGATCTTCGGTCATGCGGTTATGCGCCCAACGCGAGATGCGTGTGGCGCAGGCATCGTCGCACGGCTTGTCGCGCGGAATCGCCAGTGCGGTCAGCGCCGCCTCGCACAGCGGCGGAAAGCCTTGCGGCTCGAAAATCCCGATGCGCAGAACGCCGACCTTCCGCTTGTCGGCATCCAGAAAGCCGATGGGAAACTCCGCCGATTGCGGCGTCTCAAGCGCGCGATAGCCATGGGCATTGGCCGCCAGCGGTGCGCCGTTGATTGCGGCGTTATAGCCGAGTCCGCCGCACGTCACCGGCCGGGCCTCGCCGGACTGCGGCGCGCCGGACTTCCAAAGGAACGCGATATGCCCGTCGCCGATGCGCCGGCCGAAGCGTTCGATGGCGGCGCGCGCATCGCTCTCGTTGCGTGCCACGGCGATGCTGTGGCGCGCTTCGTCATACCAGCCGCCCAGGTCGGCGCCACGGTTCGTCACCGCCCAGTCCAGATTGGCGTATTTCGCGGTCATCGCCGCGCGCACCTGCGCGAAATCCTCGAGCCAGGGCGCCGGATCGAAGGCCGGCGCGGCACCGATACAGGCAAAGACGACGAAGAAAAGCGCGGCCGCGCGCAAAGCGGAACGCATCTCAGTGCTTCTCGCTGAGCGAGCCCTTGGTCGAGGCGACGCCGCCTTCGAGCCGCTCATCGGGCGTCACCGCCTGGCGCAGCGCGCGCGCGAGGCCCTTGAAGCAGCTCTCGACGATGTGGTGGCTGTTCTCGGCATAGAGATTCTCGA
>CAYXMO010000269.1:0-4650 GCA_964465935.1 uncultured Rhizobium sp. | reverse complement strand
TCCAGCGTGGCGCGCAGCCCGGCGCCGCCGGCGCCGACGACGACGACGTCGAAGGTGTGGTCGATGATGGTGTATCCAGCAGTCATCCGGCGATCCGAAGCAGGAAGTACAGGCAGGTGGCGATGACCGCGACAGCGAAGCCGCGCATCAGCAGCATCAGGGTCAGCTTCTGCCAGTTGGTGTAGATGTAGTCGTCGATCACGACCTGCAGGCCCAGCGCCATGTGATAGGTCGCGACCACGACGAAGGCGCCCATCAGGATGGCGTTCAAGGGCTTGGCGAGGAAGAAGGACATGTCCGCTGGGCCGGTGCCGACGAGGCCGAGCACAGAGATCGCGAACCAGATCGACAGCGGCACCAGCGCCGCCGCCGTGATGCGCTGGCGCCAGAAATGCGTCACGCCCGAATGGCTCGAGCCCATGCCTTCGACTTTGTGCAGCGGCGTTTCCAGGCTCATGCGAAGACCTTGTAGTAGCCGCCATGGCCCAGATAGGCCGCCGCGAACAGTCCCGCCGCCACCAGGATGGAGAGCGCGATCACGATGATGCTGTTGCGGCTGGCGGCGGCCTTGGAGAATCCGAAGCCCATGTCCCAGGCCAGATGGCGGATGCCGTTGAGCAGGTGATAGGCGAGCGACCAGGTGATGCCGAACAGGATCACTTGACCGAGCGGCGTCGCCGCCAGGTCGACGAATTCGCGCGAGGCGCCGTTGGCGACCGCCACCAGCCACCAGGTCAGGATGATGAGGCCGCCCGCCAGGGCGCAGCCGGTGACGCGATGGACGATCGAGGTCGCCATGGTGACCGGCCAATGATAGATCGTCACGAAAGGGGAGAGCGGGCGCGGACGGCGCGTGTGCGGATTATCCGCCATGAATGTCCTCGGGAAAACGCAGATCGAACCGGGGGCGGAGTTTAGGACGGGGGGCCTCGGTGTCAACCGCGCAATCTCCGCGAATTGCCAAGGATTTCGCGGCTTTATCGCGTGCCGCCCGGCTGTCGATTTTGTCACTTTGCAGCGCAGCATCCGATCCGGCATTGTCCCCGCGGCAGGTGGGGGCTACCGCGCGCAATGAGTGAGTCAGGAAGCACCGCAGCGGGCTTGCGGCCCGTCCGCTTCGCGCTTCCGTCGGCGCCGCTCGCACATGTGGTCTGCGAGATCTCCGCCGTCGTCCTGCTGATCCCGATCCTGCTGTCGGTGGCGGCGTGGAACGGTTTTCCCATCATCTTCTACGACACCGGCGCCTATATGCTGCAGGGCCTGGGTCATGTCTTCGTGCCCGAGCGCTCGCCGGTCTATTCCGGCTTCCTGGCGCTCAGCGGCGGCGCGGTGAGCCTGTGGCTCGTGGCCATCGTGCAATGCGCGATCACCGCGTTCGTGATGGTCGAATTCGCCCGCGCCATGCGCCCGGAGCTCAGCCTGTGGGCGCTGCTCGGCATCGGCGCCTTTCTTTGCCTCGCCACCGGCCTTCCCTGGTACGCGGCGCAGATCGAGCCCGACGGTTTCGTCGTGCTGGTTCCGCTGACGCTCTATCTGCTGGCGTTTCACGGCGAGGTGCTGGGGACGGCGCGCAGCGTCCTGCTGTTCGCCGTCGCGGCCGTTTCCATCGCCTGCCATTCCTCGCATGTCGCATTGGCGTCGGGCTTGCTCGTCCTGCTGGCCGCGATGCGGCTGGCGCCGGCACGCTGGATCGAGGTCAACAACCTGCCACGGCCGCGCCTCGCGCTGGCGGCGGCAAGCCTGCTCGTCGCGCTGGCCACGATCTTTGGCGCGAACTATGCCTTCACCAAGCACGTCTTCTTCAGCCGCTCCGGCGCGATCTTCCTGGAAGCGCGCATCATGGAGGACGGCCTGATCCAGCCGGTGCTCGACGCCGATTGCCCGGCCGCCAACTATGCGATCTGCCGCTACAAGGACCGCCTGCCGAGCCGCGCCGATACCTGGCTGTGGATGGAGAAGGTTAGTCCGTTCCACAAGCTCGGCGGCTTCAGGAAACGCGAGGCCGAAGCCTCGCTCCTGGTGCGCGAGAGCCTGACGCGCTATCCGCTGGAGAACGCGATCGTCGCGGTGGAAGACGGGCTGCTGCAGTTCTTCTGGTTCCAGACCGGCGACGGCATCGTGCCGCAGGCCTGGGTGCTGAACCGCGAATTCAAGATCGCCATCCCGCAGCAGCTCAGCGCCTATGACCGCGCCTATCAGCAGGAAGGCGAGATCTGGTTCGTGCCGATCAACATCGTGCATGTCCCGGTCGCGGCCCTGTCGCTGGCGGCGCTCTATCTGATCTTGCGCCGGGTGTGGCGGCGGCGCGACTGGTGCGCCGGCGTGCTGCCCGCCCTGGTGCTCATTGCCCTGATCGGCAACGCCTTCGTTTGCGGCGCGTTTTCAGGGCCGCATGGCCGCTACCAGTCGCGCATCATGTGGCTGCCGGCCTTCGCCGTCATCCTGATCGGCTGGCCCGAAATCGCCGCCGAAGCGCGCCGCCGTTTCGGGCCAAATCGGATCACAGGCTGAACGATTCGCCCGCCTTGCGGGCGCTAGTCGAATCCGGCACTTAATGGCCGCCATGGCCAGCAAAATCCGCATCGCACCTTCGATCCTGTCGGCGGATTTCGCGCGCCTGGGAGCCGAGGTCGAGGCGGTGCAAGCCGCCGGCGCCGATCTCATCCATGTGGATGTCATGGACGGGCACTATGTTCCCAACATCTCGATCGGCCCGACCGTCGTGAAGGCGATCAAGCCGCACGCCAAAAAGCCGCTCGATGTGCATCTGATGATCTCGCCCGTCGATCCCTTCGTCGAAGACTTCGCCGCCGCCGGCGCCGACGGGATCACGGTGCATCCCGAAGCCGGGCCGCATGTCCACCGCACGCTGCAGCTGATCCGCAGCCTCGGCAAGAAGCCCGGCGTCGTGCTCAATCCCGGCACGCCGATCGAGGCGATCGACAACCTGATCGACCTCGTCGATCTCATCCTGATCATGAGCGTCAATCCCGGCTTCGGCGGCCAGAGCTTCATCGCCAGCCAGCTGACCAAGATCGCGGCGGCGCGGGCGCGCATCGATGCGACGGGCCGCGATATCGCGCTGGAAGTGGACGGCGGGATCAATCCGGAGACGGCGAAGCAATGCATCGCGGCCGGCGCCACCGTGCTGGTCGCCGGAACGGCGGTGTTCAAGGGCGGGGCGGGGCAGTACGCCGCCAATATCGCCGCCTTGCGCGGCTGACGCCGTGGCCGACGCTCCTTCCCGCTCCCTGCCGCTCGCTCTGGTTCCCGAATTGCTGCGCGCGCTATTGTGGCGCGCCTACCGGCCGCTGCGCGTGTGGTATCGGCGGACCTGGCTCTATCGCCGCTTCCTCAAAGGGCCGCTGTCGGACCGCATCCTGTTCCATCCCTATGACGCGCTGCCGCGCCGCCTCGAAGACGCCGACGCCTTGCTGCGCGGCCGTTTCCGCTTTCATGGCGAGACGGTGGAAGTGAAGGAAGGCTCGATCTTCGACCACGCGCCGCCCTCGGAAGACTGGGCCAAGGCGCTGCACGGATTCGCCTGGCTGCCGCCGCTGGCGCTGGCGGGCGGAGAGCCGGCGCGCACGCTCGCGACCAACCTGATCAGCCAATGGCTCAAGCGCCATTCGCGCTATTCCGAGCCGGCGTGGTCGCCCGACGTCATCGCGCGCCGTCTTGTGCACCTCTTCGCCCATGGCCGCCTCGTGATCGCCAATTCCGATCTTTTGTGGCGCTCCAAGGTGTTCGTGTCGTTGCGCGAGCAGTCGCGCATGCTGGCGCGCATCGCCGGCGAAGCGCCGGACGGCATGCCGCGGTTCGAGGCCGCCGCCGCCTTCGCGCTGTCGGGCGCCTGCCTTGGCGACAGCCAGCGCCGCCTCGAAGAAGGCCTCAAGCGCCTG
The DNA here is from genome assembly GCA_964465935.1 of uncultured Rhizobium sp. GTDB lineage: Bacteria > Pseudomonadota > Alphaproteobacteria > Micropepsales > Micropepsaceae > Rhizomicrobium. Next base: position 748 of record CAYXMO010000269.1, on the reverse strand, counting down.
GAAGGCGAGATCGCGCGGCAGATACTGCCCGATGGCGGCCATGTCAGCCGCTCGCCGGAGGAACTCGTCAACTGCTACCGCATGATCATGATGGTGATGGATGCGCTCGGCGCCGGCGGACTGGAGGTGCCGCATGCCATTCGCAGCGCCTATGATCGCATCGCTCCGACCATCCGCTTCTTCCGCCATGGCGACGGCGCGCTGGCGCTGTTCAACGGCGGCACCGAGAGCGACCCGCGCACCATCGCCGGCCTTCTGGCGCGCGACGAAGTGCGCGGCCAGCCTTTTGCTTTTGCGCGGCACTCCGCCTATCAGCGCATGACCGCGGGCAAGACGCTGCTGGTGCTCGATTGCGGCGCGGTGCCGCCGGGCCCGTTCTCGAACGAGGCGCATGCCGCCTGCCTCGCCTTCGAGTTCTCCAGCGGCAACCAGCGCGTCGTGGTCAATTGCGGCGCCGCCGGCACCTCGCAGCCCAAATGGGAATCCGCTTTGCGCGCGACCGCGGCGCATTCGACGCTGGTGCTCGGCGACGTGTCGATGGCGCCGATCCTGTCGCCCGGCTTCGCGCGCAACCTTCTGGGACCGCGCCTGCTGCGCGGGCCCAAGGAGATCGAGACGCGGCGGGTCGAGACCACGCAAGGCTGGAGCATCGAGGCCAGCCACGACGCCTATATGGCGTCGTTCGGCGTGCGGCACGAGCGCCAGATCACCATGTCGGTGCAGGGCCTCGCCGTCACCGGCGCCGACC
>CAYXMO010000268.1:0-4654 GCA_964465935.1 uncultured Rhizobium sp. | reverse complement strand
CCGACGTGCTCGACACCTGGTTCTCCTCGGCGCTGTGGCCGTTCTCGACGCTGGGCTGGCCGGACCAGACGCCGGAGCTTGCGCGCTACTATCCCACCTCCATCCTCTCGACCGCGTTCGACATCATCTTCTTCTGGGTCGCGCGCATGCTGATGATGGGCCTGCACTTCATGCCTTCGGCGAGCCCTGGCGAGCCCAAGGAAAAAGCGGTGCCGTTCCACACCGTCTTCATCCACACCCGCGTCCTCGACGAGCAGGGCGCCAAGATGTCCAAGACCAAGGGCAACGTCGTCGACCCGCTCGACCTGATCGATCAGTTCGGCGCCGACGCGCTGCGCTTCACGCTCGCCTTCGCCGCCGGCCAGACCCGCGACATGCGCATCGGCCCCAGCCGGGTCGAGCCCAACCGCAACTTCGCGACCAAACTGTGGAACTCGGCGCGCTTCTTCGAGATGAACGGCTGCGTGACCTCCGCCGGCTTCGATCCGGCGAAAGTCACGCTGACCGCCAATCGCTGGATCGTCGCCGAACTCGCAAGCGCCGCCGCCGGCGTCACCGCGAACATCGAGGCGTTGCGCTTCAACGAAGCCGCCGCCGCCGCTTATCACTTCGTCTACGACGTGTTCTGCGACTGGTATCTGGAAATCTGCAAGCCGGTGTTCGCCGGAACGGACGAGAACGCCAAGGCCGAAACCCGCGCCACCGGCGCCTGGGCACGCGACCAGCTGCTGAAAATCCTGCACCCGTTCATGCCCTACATCACCGAGGAGCTCTGGGCCCGCACCGCCGAAACGCCGCGCGACACACTCCTCATCGAGGCTGCGTGGCCGGACTACGCCGCGCTGCCGAAATTCGAGGACGCGTCCCGCGAGATGAACTGGGTGATCGACCTGGTCAGCGGCGTGCGCTCCATCCGCGCCGAGATGAACGTGCCGCCCTCGGCCAAGATCGCGCTTTTGCTGAAGGACCCCAGCACCGAAACCGCCGCGCGTCTCGCCCGCAACAAGGACGTCATCCTGCAGCTCGCGCGTCTCGTGACGGCCGATGCCGCCGCGGCGTTCCCGCAGGGCACGGCGCAGTTCGTCGTCGGCGAGACCGTCGCGGGCCTTCCGCTCGGCGACGTCATCGACTTCGCCAAGGAGCGCGCCCGCCTGGAGAAGGACCTCAAGAAAGCCAACGACGAGATCGCCCGCTTCGACGCCAAGCTGGGCAACGAACAATTCGTCGCGCGTGCGCCCGAAGATGTCCTCACCGAACAACGCGAAAAACGCGCCGAGGCGCTCGCGACGGCGGCGCGCTTGAAAGAGGCGGTCAGCCGCTTGGCCACCTGAAATTCCCTCGCCCCCACGAAGTGGGGGAGAGGGTTGGGGTGAGCGGGTACCGATGCAAGACCCAACTGTCGAAACAAATTGAGTCCTGTATATGCATGTCTCGATTTCTGCTCCCATCGCACGTGACTTTGCCGCCCCCTCACCCTAACCCTCTCCCCCGCTGAAGCGGGGGCGAGGGAATCGTAAGAGCGAAGCCATGCGCCTCTACCTCTCCTCCTACCGCCTCGGCGACCGCAGCGACCTGCTGCTCGAACTCGCCGGCAAGGGCGCGCGTACCGGCGTCATCACCAACGCCACCGACAATATCCCGCCCGAAGCGCGCGAGGCCTATCACCGCAACGTCTACGACCCCATCGCCCAATTGCGCGGCCTCGGCCTCGACGCCGCGCGGCTCGACCTGCGTGACTATTTCGCCAAGCCGGACGCACTCGCCGCGAAGCTGGCGACGCTCGATCTGGTCTGGGCCGAAGGCGGCAACACCTTCCTGCTGCGCCGCGCGATGCGCCAAAGCGGCTTCGACCGCGTCGGCCTCGACCTGATCCTGAAAGACAAGCTGGTCTATGGCGGCTACAGCGCCGGCGCCTGCGTCGCCTGTCCCGATCTGCGCGGCATCGAGCTGATGGACGAGCCGCTCGCCGCCGCCGAGGGCTACGACTCGGCGCCGATCTATGAAGGCCTGAACCTCATCGCCTTCCATCTCGTGCCGCATTACGAATCCGATCATCCGGAGTCGCAAGCCGCCGGCCGCTGCGCCGCCTGGCTGCTCGATCAGGCGTTGCCCTATCGCACCATGCGCGACGGCGATGTCCTGATCCGCGACGCCAGCGGCATCAAGGTCTACGAGCGCGTGGTCTGAGCCAGCGCCAGCACCTCGTTCACGCTCCATTGATCGTCGGCATGCACGCCGTATTTTGCCGCCAGCGCCCGCCCATCCGGCGCGATGAGAAGGTCCGCCGGCAAGCCCAGCCGCCCGCCATGCGGCGACAGGTTCGCCGGCCGCTTGCCGGTGCGCAGCGTCTCCAGCGTCACCGGCCCGATCGTGCGCAGGATCGCGAGCACGGCGCGCGGGTCGAGCAGAGCGCGCGCCGCCGCCTCGACGCCGAATTCGCGATAGAGCTTTTTCTCCGCGTCGCCGATGGCGGCGAAGGGCAGGTGGTCTTCGTAGCGCCGCATCTCGGCATCGGTCGAATGAAACACCGCGACCTCGCGCACCCCCGCCGCTTCGATCTCGCCCAGCCGCCGCGTGAAAGACCGCAGATGCAGGTTGCAGATCGGACAGCCTGCGAAGCGGCGGAACTGCAGATGCACCAGCCGCGCCGGGTCCGGCAGCGCGAGCGCTTCGCCGCGCACCGTGGCTAGGATGCGCGGCGCCACGACGTCGCCGGCTTTGAGCTTGCGTCCCATCGCTTCAGCATGTGCGCCCGGCACCGGCGCCGTTCAAGGACCGGGCAGGGGAAAAGTTGGCATCCGCCGCCGCAATCCCTACATTCACCGCATCGCTATTGTATTGAAGGAACTTCCATGCCGAGCTTGTTCGATCCCATCTCCATGGGCGCCTTGACGCTGCCCAATCGCATCATGATGGCGCCGCTGACCCGCACCCGCGCTCTGGAAGGCAGCCGCGTGCCGGCGCTGCTCGCCGTCGAATACTATGCCCAGCGCGCCGGCGCCGGCCTGATCATGACCGAGGCGACCTCTGTGGAAGCCATGGGCGTCGGTTATCCCAACACGCCGGGCATCTGGTCGGACGAGCAGACCGAAGGCTGGAAGCCGATCGTCCAGGCGGTCAAGAAGAAGGGCGGCCACATCTTCCTGCAGCTTTGGCATGTCGGGCGCATCTCCGATCCTTATTTTCTCGACGGCCGCCAGCCGGTCTCGGCCAGCGCCATTGCCCCAAAGGGGCACGTTTCCCTGCTGCGCCCGCAAAAGCCGTTCGAGACGCCGCGCGCGCTCGAGACTTCCGAAATCCCCGGCATCGTCGCCGCTTACAAGAAGGGCGCGCAGAACGCCAAGGCCGCCGGCTTCGATGGCGTCGAGATCCACGGCGCCAACGGCTATCTGCTCGACCAGTTCCTGCAGGACAGCGTCAACCAGCGCAGCGACGCCTATGGCGGCTCTCGCGAGAAGCGCGCCCGATTGATGCTGGAAGTCGCCGATGCCTGCTGCGAAGTGTGGGGTGCGGACCGCGTCGCGATGCATCTGGCGCCGCGCGGCGACAGCCACACCATGGGCGACAGCGATCTGAAGGCCACCTTCACCTACGTCGCGCGCGAGCTGGGCAAGCGCAAGCTCGCCTTCCTCTGCGCCCGCGAGCACCAGGGCGCCGACAGCATCGGCCCGGCGCTGCGCGAAGCCTTCGGCGGCGTCTATGTCGCGAACGAAGGCTTCACCAAGGAGAGCGGCGAAGCGGCACTCGCCAGCGGCGCGGCTGACGCCATCGCTTACGGCAAGCTCTACATCTCGAATCCGGACCTGGCCGAACGCTTCAAGGCGAACGCGCCGCTCGCCGAGTGGAATATGAAGACGTTCTACACGCCGGGCCCGGTGGGCTACACCGATTATCCGGCGTTGGAGACGGCGCTGGTGCAGTAGCAAAAAAGCCGCCCAGGCGGGCGAGGAGAGGGGTGCCCTCGCGGCGCCTGGGCGCTTGATCCGGCAGGATAGCGGGGGTGGCTCGTCCCGCCGGCAAGAACTCTTGAGTGTGATATCGGGTCGCGCCTGCCGGTATTCAAGGCCGCTGCAATGCTTGCCGCGAATAGCACCCAGGCGGCGCACGGGAGGGGGAGGCGCGCGGCCTGGGCAGGCGTTCCGCCAAGGCGGGGAGGGGGAACCGCCCGGCGGAATTACCTTGGAACTATTCTAAGATAAGGTGGCGAACCCGGGTTTCAAGCCGCATGGCGCTTGCCGCGCCGCACAATTATGTTGCCGAACAGCCGACCCAAACGAGCAACAAATGACAAACGCTTACGACAAATCCAAGCTGCCCTCACGCCACGTCACCGAAGGACCGGCGCGCGCGCCGCACCGCTCCTACTACTACGCCATGGGCTTGACCGAGGCCGAGATTCACCAACCCTTTGTCGGCGTCGCCTCGTGCTGGAACGAGGCCGCGCCCTGCAACATCGCGCTGATGCGCCAGGCGCAGTCGGCCAAGAAGGGCGTCACGGAGGCCGGCGGCACGCCGCGCGAGTTCTGCACCATCACCGTCACCGACGGCATCGCCATGGGCCACGAAGGCATGAAGTCGTCGCTGGTGAGCCGCGAAGTCATCGCCGACAGCGTCGAGCTCACCATGCGCGGCCATTGCTACGACGCGCTGATCG
>CAYXMO010000267.1:0-4690 GCA_964465935.1 uncultured Rhizobium sp. | reverse complement strand
TGCTGCCGCTGATCGAAGGCACCACGGTTGCGACCAAGCACGGCCAGGTGAAGACGGATCACATCCTGTTCATCGCCTCGGGCGCCTTCCACACCGCCAAGCCGTCCGATCTCCTGCCCGAATTGCAGGGCCGTCTGCCGATCCGCGTCGAATTGAAGGCGCTGACCCGCGACGACTTCCAGCGCATCCTGACCGAGCCCGAAGCCAGCCTGATCAAGCAATATGTGGCGCTGCTCGACACCGAAGGCGTGAAGTTGAATTTCACCGCTGACGGCATCGGCGCCATCGCCGACATCGCGGCGCAGGTCAACGCCAGCGTCGAGAACATCGGCGCCCGCCGCCTGCAGACGGTGATGGAGCGCGTGCTCGACGAGGTCAGCTTCGGCGCCAGCGAACGCGGCGGCGACACCATCACGGTCGACGGCGCCTATGTGCACGCGCGAGTCGACGACCTCGCCAAGGACCAGGACCTGTCGCGGTTTATTTTATAGAACGAATGACATCGTTATGACCCGTTATTCGGGGTGCGCGATAGGTGGTCTAAGGTTCGGAAATATCCGAGCGGCTCCCGAAAAGCCCGTTGCATTGGTGTCGGCTCGTTCCACTGGATCCGCCTCATCATCTGCACTTGTGCCGGCATCCTCTGATCGCCCAGCTGGCGCGGCAGCGTCTTCAGTTCGATCTATATTGAGCGCCGGCATGGTCGGAGGAGGCTCGATCCGTAATATCTCGAACGTATTTCGAAGACGAACGGCGCCATCCGCGCTTACCTCTACGGTATATTGGCCAGGCCCTAAACTCAGATTCGAGAAATTACAGATGGTGGCACCGGATTCGGACGACGCATACGAATTGCATGCTCCTTGCACAACGATCTCGCCAGAGGATGAAGCGAGAGAAGTCACGAAATGCGTCCGCCCAGCCACAGCGCCTTGGTAGTCCACGCGAACAGCAATTCTTTCGATCGATGTATCGAAAGCGGTTTGCTCCCCAAACAAATTCCCCTCAGCATCGGTAGTGGTTCCAATTCGAGCGGTCACGACGAGATTTGCAGGAGATGCATGATCGAGAAAACCCTCCAGTACGTTTTTGGCAATGTCGGTCGTCACGAATTCCATCGCCGCTTTCGGGCCACTGACAACAAATAGAAAAGCAGCCATGATCAAAGTTGCTAGAAACTTGGTCTGGAAAAGTTTCGAGATGTCCAGCTGCTGCATGTCGTGGCTCAGCATAGTTGTCGAAATCGAAGAACTATACGCCGATTCGAAATGCGTCACTATTGAGTCGGCAAATGAACACGCGACACGAGTTCAACCCGCGAACTGCATGTGGTTGTGTTGTCGGTCCAACGCACGGCTCGTCATCGTCAATGCTTAACGCCCACTCGCGTCGTTAATCTCGCCAAAGGACTAGGGCGTGTCGCGGTTGTTTCTGTAATGCATGCTTGGAGGCCCTGCGCAAGCAAGCCTCGAAGCACGCACGCTACTGCACGCCGGGCGCCCCTGGCGGCATCTTCTCGAACCGCGCCAGGTTGGCGTCGATATGCGCCCAGGGCTGCGCCGACTTGGTGTAGAGCGCGCCGCTGAGCTTCAGCCAGCTGGGATCGTCCAGGGTTCCGGCCTTCACCACCAGGATGGCGCCGCCCGGCGGCTCGCTGAACAGCGGCGTGCCGCAGGTCTCGCAGAAGCAGCGCGTGATGTCGTTGCCGGAATCGCCCTTCACCGAGAAGCGCCGCGGCGTGCCCTTGGCGAGCCTGAACGCCGGCGCCGGCACCACCGCCACGGTCGAGAAGCCGCCGCCGCTGGCATATTGGCAGTCGCGGCAATGGCAGTTCATCACCGCCAGGGGCTCGGCGGAAACCTCGTAGCGGACGGCGCCGCAGCGGCATCCGCCTTGAAAAGGTGCAACCACGGCTTGCTCCTTGCGAACCGAAGACCGGCTTTTCATAGCATATCCGCGCCCCTTGTCCGCCAGTTGACCCCGGGGGCAAAGCTTGCAAAAAGCCCCTCGCCAAACCGGGTTCAAAAGGGATTTCACGGGATGTCGCGGCAGAACTACCTCTTCACCAGCGAAAGCGTGTCCGAAGGCCATCCCGACAAGGTCGCCGACCGCATCTCCGACGAAGTGGTGGACCTGTTCTTCCGCGAAGGGCCCAAGAGCGGCTTGTCGGAGTGGGACATCCGCGCCGCCTGCGAGACGCTGTGCACCACCAACCGCGTCGTGATCGCGGGCGAGACCCGCGGCCCCAAGCATATCGGCGCCGCCGAAGTCGAAGAGGTCGCGCGCCAGGCGATCAAGGCGATCGGCTACGAGCAGGAAGGCTTCCACTGGAGAAGCGCCAAGGTCGAGGTCCTGCTGCACGCCCAGTCGGCGCACATCGCGCAGGGCGTCGATGCCACCGGCAACAAGGACGAAGGCGCCGGCGACCAGGGCATCATGTTCGGCTATGCCTGCACCGAGACGCCGGCGCTGATGCCGGCGCCGCTGTTCTACAGCCACAAGATTTTGAAGCTGCTCGCCGATGCGCGCCATGCCGGCAAGGAGCCGACGCTGCAGCCCGACGCCAAGAGCCAGGTCACGCTGCGTTACGAGAACGGCAAGCCGGTCGAGGCGACGCAGATCGTGCTATCGACCCAGCACAGCCACGAGTCGCAGACCAGCGACGACATCCGCAAGATCGTCGAGCCTTACATCCGCCAGGCCCTGCCCGCCGATTGGATCAACGCCAAGACGGTGTGGCACGTGAACCCGACCGGCTCCTTCGTGATCGGCGGTCCGGACGGCGATTGCGGCCTCACCGGGCGCAAGATCATCGTCGACACCTATGGCGGCGCGGCGCCGCATGGCGGCGGCGCCTTCTCCGGCAAGGACCCGACCAAGGTCGACCGCTCCGCCGCTTATGCCGCGCGCTATCTCGCCAAGAACGTCGTCGCGGCGGGTCTGGCCGAGCGCTGCACGATCCAGATTTCCTATGCCATCGGCGTCGCCGATCCGTTGTCGGTCTATGTCGACACCCACGGCACCGGCAAGATGGACGAAGCCAAGCTCGAACGCATCCTGCCCGAGCTGATGAGTCTGAAGCCGCGCAAGATCCGCGAGCATCTGGGCCTCAACAAGCCGATCTACGCCCGCACCTCGTCCTACGGCCATTTCGGCCGCGAGCCCGATGCGCAGGGCGGCTTCTCGTGGGAGAAGACCGATCTCGCCGACGCCCTCAAGCGCGCCGTCTGATCCGCAGCGCAAGCGCCGCCTGATCTACGGGCGGCGCAAGGGCCCGAGTCTCTCGGCGCATCAGGAGCGCTTGCGCGCAACGCTGCTGCCCAAGCTGTTGCTTGCGCCCGAGCAAGGCCGCGATCCGCGCACCTATTTTCCCGATGCCATAGACGACGTCTGGCTCGAAGTCGGCTATGGCGCCGGCGAGCATCTGCTGTGGCAGGCGCAGCAGCATCCGCGCATCGGCCTGATCGGCGCCGAGCCCTACATCTCGGGCACCGCCAAGCTGCTGAGCAAGCTGGAACAACAGCCGGCCGCCAACATCCGCCTCTACGAAGACGACGCGCGCGACATCATCGCCGCGCTGCCCGATGCCAGCATCGCCCGCTTCTTCCTGCTCTTTCCCGATCCTTGGCCCAAGACCCGGCATCACAAGCGCCGCTTTCTCCAGATGGAGATGCTGGACAGCCTCGCCCGCATCCTTCGCCCCGGCGCCGAGCTGCGCTTTGCCAGCGACGATGCCGGCTATCTCGCCTATGCGCTGGAGCGGCTGATGGCGCATCCCGCCTTTGCCTGGACCGCGTCGGGGCCGTCCGACTGGCGCAGCCGGCCCGGCGACTGGCCGCCGACCCGTTACGAAGCCAAGGAACTGCACGGTCCGCCGGCATTTCTCCGCTTCGTCAGGACTGCTAGGATGGCGCCATGACCATCGAAGACGACGACGACCGCCCGCGCCGCGACATCACCGAGCTGATGCCCATCGGTCTTGCCCTGGTTTTGACCGCGGCGGCGATCGGGCTGTGTTTCTTCACCTTCACCATCTCGGGCGACAAGCCCGCGGCGCCCGACCAGCCGATGCATCTGGCCCCGGGCGAGGTCGTGATCGGGGTGGGGGCCGGCAGCACCATCCATCCGCCGGCGCCGCCCAAGCCCGGCCACCCTTGAACAAAGGCCGGCGGCGGCGTACATAGCCGCCATCCCAGACAACAGAAGACCTGTTGTGTGGCGGACCGAAAGGCCCGCCGCGCCGGGAAGCCTTTGGTTTACTTGGAGTTTTCGCTCATTATTTCGCAGGTGGCGCATCTCGAGCCGATCGTCGAACCCGCCGTGGAAGCGGCCGGGTTTAGGCTCGTGCGCCTGCGCCTGATGGGCGGCCATGTAAAGACGCTGCAGATCATGGCCGAACGCCCCGACGGCACGATGAATGTCGAGGACTGCGCCGTGCTCAGCCGCGCTCTGCTCGACTTCATCGAGAAGGAGAACCCGCTCGACGGCGAGTTCGAGCTCGAAGTCTCCTCGCCCGGCATCGACCGCCCGCTGACCCGCGCCGCCGATTTCGCGCGCTGGGCCGGGCATGAAGCCAAGTTGGAAGTTCATGCTCCGATCGACGGCCGCAAGCGGTTCCGTGGGCGGCTGCTGGGCCTCGACGGACAAGACGTCACAATCGATGCGCAAGGTCAGCGCTTCGCGATCCCCT
>CAYXMO010000266.1:0-4700 GCA_964465935.1 uncultured Rhizobium sp. | reverse complement strand
GAAGCGCTGCACCGGCTGGTATTTGTCCATGCCGATGACGCTGTCGTAGTCGGCGCAGGCGCCGGCGTCGGTCTGGTAGGCGGTGCCGCCGGGAAAGATCTGCGCATCGGCGCTCGGCACATGCTGGTGGGTGCCGACCACGAAGCTGGCGCGGCCGTCGCAGAAATGGCCCATCGCCATCTTCTCGGACGTCGCCTCGGCATGGACGTCGACGACGATGGCATCGGCGGCCTCGCCCAGGGGGCAGGCGTTGAGCTGCGCCTCGGCGGCGGCGAAGGGATCGTCGAGCGCATCCATGAAGACGCGGCCCATGACGTTGATCACCAGCACGCGCTCGCCCTTGCGCGTCTGATACAGGTTGGCGCCGCGTCCCGGCGTGCCTTTGGGATAGTTGGCGGGGCGCAGCACGCGATCCTCGTCGCCGATGAAGGAGAGTATCTCCTTCTGGTCGGCCCAGTGGTTGCCGCTGGTGATGACGTCGATGCCGGTGGCGAAGAAGTCGCGCGCGATCGCGTGGGTCAGCCCGAAGCCGCCGGCGGCGTTCTCGCCATTGGCGATGACGATGTCGGGATCGAGCAGGTCTTTGAGGTGCGGCAGTTCCGCCGCCACCACGTCGCGGCCGGGCTTGCCGATGATGTCGCCGAGGAAGAGAATGCGCATGACCGCCTCATAGCACAGATCGGCGCAGACCATGCTGCTCAAGATCGCCGTTCAGACCACCGCCTGGATCGGCGTCATGGCGCTGTGGCTGTTCCTGCCCGCCGGCAATTGGCGCTGGCCGCAGGGCTGGGCCTTCATCGCGATCTTCGCGCTCGGCTCGGCGGCGTTCGTCGCCTGGCTGCTCAAGCGCGACCCGGCGCTGCTCGCCTCGCGCATGGACGTGACGGCGCGCAAGGACCAGCCCTGGTGGGACCGGCTGTTCCTGTTCGGCTTCATCGCCTTCTGGTTCCTGTGGCTCGCCTTCATGGCGGCGGAGACCCAGCGCTGGCACTGGTCCGCGATGCCGGCCTGGCTCGATGCCGTGGGCGGGCTCCTGATCGCCGCCGGCTTCGCCGCCACGATGCCGGTGTTCGCCGCCAACTCCTTCGCCGCGCCGGTGGTGACAGTGCAGGGCGAGCGCGGCCAGCGCGTGATCGACAGCGGCCCCTATGCCGTGGTGCGCCATCCGATGTACGCCGCGGCGGCGCTCTATCTCGCCGGCATGCCGCTGCTGCTCGGCTCGTGGTTCGGCCTGATCGGCACGGCGGTGTTCCTGATCGGCGTGTCGTGGCGCGCCATCGGCGAGGAGCGGACCTTGAAGCGCGAACTGCCCGGCTATGGCGACTACATGGCGCGGGTGCGCTGGCGGCTGGTGCCTTATGTGTGGTGAAAGCGGCGCAGGCCGGCCTCGGTGATCACCGCGTCGAGCGGATGATCGTGCGCCTCGCGCGGCAGCGCCGCGACTTCCTGGCCGGCATAGGCGACGGCGACCGCGCGCGTGTTTTTCAGCAGCGACAGCGTTCGGTCATAGTAACCGCCGCCGTAACCCAGGCGATGGCCGGCGGCATCGAAGGCGAGCAAGGGCACCAGCACCAGCGCCGGCGTCACGGCCGGCGCCTCGGCAAGCGGCTCCGGGATGCCGAAGGCGCCAGCGTTGGGACGCATCGCGTCGCCCATCTTCCAGGCGCGGAAGGTCAGCGGCTGGCCGGCGGCGACCGTGGGCAAGGCGAGCGAATGACCCAGCGCCGACAACGCCGCCAGCAGTGCGCGCGGATCGGCCTCATCGCGGAACGGGAAGTAGCCGGCGACGATCCCGCCCGGCGGCGGCGCCAGATCGCGCGCAAAGCGGGCGATGGCGTCGGCATAGTCGGCGCGCGTCAGCGTGGCGCGATGGGCGCGGGCCTGGATACGCAGGTTCTTCTTGTCGACAGCCATCGCGAACACTCTACAGATGCTCGGCGCCAAAGTCTCGGCGTCACCCCGTGAGCCAGCGAAAGGCACGGCGCAGGAAATCCCGGGCATCGTTCTGCACCGGCGTGCCGTGCGCCATCAATACGTTCGTGGCAGGCCAGGCGAGAATCTTCGCCAGCGCGGCACGCGCGGCGCGGCGGCCGGCAAAGGCGAAGCGAAATTTGCGCGGCACCGACGGCTCCGGGCCCGTCATGAGATCGAGCCGCGCCACCACCGCGCGCCAGCCCGCAAGCCGGCCGGCGGGAATCTGCTGCAGCAGGTCGCCGAACAGGACGGTGCGGCTCGGCGCGTGAAAGAACACCACCTCCGTCGTGATCAGATTGCCGCGCACGACGACCTGATCGACATCGTCGGCCCAATCGGGACGCGGGGTATCTCCGAGATCGGCGTCGAACGCGATGTCGGCGCGCTTGTGGCGCAGCCCCGGCGGCACATGAACCTTGGCCTCGGGATAGGCAGCCCTCCATTCGGCGAGAAACAGGTGATGCAGTGCGTTGGGCTCGACGATGTGGCGCACCGGGCCCAGGGCGTCGACCGCGGCGCGGAGATCGCCGCCAAGCGCGACCGGCGACCAGACGAAGAGGCCGCCATCCGCCAGCCGTATGACGGCCATGCGGGTGGGATAGCCAAATCCGGCGACCGCCACATCGGGTCCGTCCGCGATCCAGATTTCGCGGCCGAGGGGCTGCAGCATGGGTGATCCCGGAAAAGTTAAAGTGGACGGACCGCCCTCGCCGTTGGTGTTCGGATCCTCACGGGCCTGCAAGTGCAGGTGGGCGCCATATGACCAAGACCACGATCCTGGCCAGGGACAGCTCCCGGTGAGTACCATTAAGGCCCCTGGGCATCGCTAACCTGACGCGCGGGGCAGTACCGTCCGCCGCCAATGTAAGGTTCTTGTCCATCAACATCAATGCAGGGCCAAACCCTCGCCACCGCAGTACTCCGTGACGCCGCGCCGAGTAATTGATATACTTGCGCAATAGAATGGGCGGGGGCCTGGGGATGCGACTAAACGATTCATTGTCCGCGCAGCATCGAACATTTTCCGATCACTATTTTCGCTTCCGGCATCGCACAGCGGTCCCCCTCGCGGCGGTCGCCGGGCTGACCGTTCTGGCGATGGCCGCCGCGGCACCGCTGCTTTGGGTGGACAAGATCGGCGTCTTCAAATCCAACACCGCCCTGGTGCATTTCGCCGTCGCAGTCGCCTATATGCTGCTGGTCCTGCTCACCGTAATCTTCGTGCTGCAGCGAAGTTTTCGCGGCGAGGTATTCGGGCGGCGCCTCATGGACCGCCTGAGCTACCACGCATTCCCCGACGGCGGACATTTCACGCACCGCATCGCCCTGAAGTCGCGGCGCTACCGCTGGCTTTTCGTCATGCAATTGTCGTGCATCCCGAAAGACGAGCATGAAGTGATGATCATCGCGCCTCAGATCAGCCACAAGAACCGGACCTATGACGTTGGCAGCATCCGCACGCAATTCGACGCGCTGAAGGAGCACATGAAATCGCGGGCCCAAGGCATGGACGCGTTGAAATGGGTTTGCTTCACGACACGAAACGGAAAGTTCGCGGGCTATCAGCCCTACCACGTCTTCTACAACGAAGTCGTCGCCAAGGGTGCCGACATCACGATCAAGGTTCTGAACACCGTCGATACGAAGCAGTTCGAAGCCGCGGTGCGCGAGTTGGCGAGCACCGAACTGGCGAGCATGTTTCCCTATAACGCGCTGCGCGAGACCTGGTCCGACTCGGTCGGCGAAGGGATTTCCAACCGCGAAGCCCTTCGCCAGATGCTCAACTCGCCGGACGAATACAAGGACCACACCATGCTGGTATCGGCAGACCAGAAGCCAGTCGGAATTCTGACCTTGCGCGGGTTGGTGCGGCGCTTGTTCGCCGGTTTGCTGGAGGACGGAAAGGCGGCCACGCCTCCAACCAGTGACGCAACTTCCGACGACGATCACACCGCAGCGCCCGAGGAGGATTTTTCGACGGCGTATGAGGCCGAGGTCGACAACGACACACCGGCAACCGCCCAGGCCGGCTCACCTTCGGCGGCGGATCAGGCCGCGCAAAGCTCCGTCGCCGAGCCGGTTTAGTTTTCCGGCGGCCAGGCTCAGCCGAGGCGGGCGGCGAGGTCTTCCAGCCTTTTGGTCGCCGCCTCGAAGGCATCGGCGGCGACGGCTTCGGATTTCGCCAGCTTGCCGCCGACTTCGTCGTGGCTGCCGCTGAGCCTGGCGAGTTCCTGGGTGCGCAGATGCAGCTGCTGCGCCGTCTCATGGTGCTCGTCGGCAATGAGCAGCGCGGCCATCAAGAGCAGGCGCTGGTCGCCGACCTGACCGACCGAGGCGAGCAATTCCTTGACCTTGCCGTCGACATGGGCGGCGAGCTCGCGCAGGTGATCCTCCTCGCCCTCGTCGCAGGCGATGGTGTAGGCGCGGGCGTTGACCATGACGTTGACCAGCGGCATGCCAAATCTCCTAACGCCCGAGCGCGGCGCGGATTTCGCCGATGGCGCCGTCGAGGCGGCCTTCGACTTCTTCGCTGAGGCCGGCGAGGACGCGATTCTCTTCTTCCAGTTCGGCGATGCGCGCGAGCAGGCGGTCGCGTTCTTCCGACAGCTCGGCGACCTTGGCCCGGGCATCGGCGGCCCCGGCGCGCAGGCCGGGCAGCGGCTCGGCCCGCGCTTCGAGCATTTCCAGCGCCGAATCGAAGCGCTGCACAGCGATGTCCAGCCTGC
>CAYXMO010000265.1:0-4701 GCA_964465935.1 uncultured Rhizobium sp. | reverse complement strand
CGGCCAGCAGCTCCTTCATCAAATCGGGATAGCGGTCGCGGATCAGCGAGGTGAGGCGGCCGAGGAAGGCGTGACTGTGGCGCAGCTGCGTCGCGCCGCGGCGTTCCCAATTGTAGAACGCGTCCTCCGCCGAGCCTTGCGGCGGCGGCGGATCGCGGTCGAGGATGGTGACGCGGCGGGTGCCGCCGCCGAGCGCCAGCGCGGCGCCAAGGCCGGCAATGCCGCTGCCGGCGACCAGGACATGTTCGTTTTTGAGCATCACACCTGTACCCGCGTGGCGGCCAGCGCCAGCGCACCCCAGCCGATGAGAAAACAGACGCCGCCCAGCGGCGTGACGAACGCGAACCCCTTCATGCCCGTCAGGCTGAGAAGATAGAGCGAACCGGAAAAGAGCAAAATACCGGCCAGAAAAAATGCCGACGCTACAGTTGCGGCACCTGCCGCCGCGTTACGGATGGCGAAGGCGGCCAGCCCGATGGCGAGCGCGTGGTACATGTGATAGCGCGCCGCGGTCTCGAACAGCGCCAGCGCATGCGCATCCAGCCGCCCCTGCAGCCCATGCGCCGCGAAGGCGCCGGCCGCGACCGCCAGCAGGCCGTTAACCGCCGCGATCAAGAGCCACGGGCTCATGCACAGCAGCCGCCATGGTCGTGATGGCCCACCGGCTCGCGCGATTTGACGATGGCGTTCTGCGACAGCTCCAGCGTCGCCGCGAAATCGGCCTTCGTGGCCGCCAGCTGCGCCGCGTCCGCCATCAGGTCGAGCGCCGTCATCGCCATCGCCTTGGCGCCGTCGAGCACCGCGGCGTCGCCCGCCTCGGAGGCGGCATAGCGCGTGAATTCGGGATTGTGGATCACCACGCCGGCCGGCGCGATGCCGATCATCGGATGGATCGAGGGCACGCGGTGGCTGACATTGCCCATGTCGGTCGAGCCGGCATAGCCGGGCGGCAGGTCTTTCACCGGAAAGAATTCGCGGCCGAGCCCCATCGCATTGGTTTCGTACATCCCGGCCATCGGCCAGTTGGTCTTCATGTCGAGATAGTCGGTGTCGCCCCACAGCACTTCCAGGCGGCAGCCGGTGGCGAGCGCGCCGGCTTCGAAGCAGCGCTGCACCCGCGCCTTCAGCGGCGCCAGCGCATGCGCATCGACGGCGCGGACATAGAAGCGGCAGGCGGCGCGCTCGGGCACGATATTGGGGGCAAGACCGCCTTCGGTGATGATGCCGTGGATGCGGTCGGTGTTGCGGATGTGCTGGCGCAATTGCGCGATCGACTGGTACGCCGTCACCACCGCGTCGAGCGCGTTCAGCCCGCGATAGGGCATCGCCGAGGCATGCGCCGAGCGGCCGTGATAGATCGCCTCGACCTCGGCGATGGCGATGCACGGCATCGTCACCAGGTTCTCGTTCGAAGGATGGATCATCATCGCCGCGTCGCAGCCGTCGAAGGCGCCGGCACGCGCCATGATCTCCTTGCCGCCGAAGCGTTCCTCCGCCGGGGTGCCCAGATAGCGCACGCGGCCGGGCAGGCGGGCGCCGAGCTTGGCCAGCGCCATCGCCGCGCCATAGCCGCTGGTGGCGATGATGTTGTGGCCGCAGGCATGGCCGATACCGGGCAGGGCGTCGTATTCCGACAGGATCGCGACCGTGGCGCCGCCGCTCTTGCCGAACTGCGCGGCAAAGCCGGTCCGAAGCGTGAAGGCTTCGCGCTGCACGCCGATGGCGTGGGTCTCGACCGCGCCGGTCAGCCACTCGGCGGCCTTGAATTCCTCCAGCGCCAACTCCGGCTCGCCGTGGATTGCGTGGCTGAGGCCCAGCAGTTCGGCGCGCAGACCGTCGACCGCCGAGCAGACATCTTTCTTCAATTGTTCCAAGGACATAGGGCGAACCTTCGGGCCGGCCCGGCCATCATAGACAGTCCGCCCCGCCTTTGCGAAGGTCGCGCGATGACGAACTTCGCCACGGCCAAGGACGGTGTCCGCCTCGCTTATGAGATTGTCGGAGAGGGCGCGCAAACGATCGTGCTGGTCCACGGTTTCGGCTCGTCACGGGCACAGAACTGGCGCGATGTCGGCTGGTACGGGACGCTGACCGGCGCCGGCTACTGTGTCGTCGCGATGGATTGCCGGGGACACGGCGAGAGCGACAAGCCGCATACCACGCCGGGCTACGGCCATGACGAGATGGCGAACGACGTCCTGGCGGTGATGGACGACGCCGACATCGAAAGCGCGTTCGTCATGGGCTATTCGATGGGCGGTTTCATCGCCATCCAATTGACGATCAAGCATCCCGAACGGGTAACGAAGCTGATCGTCGGCGGCGTCGGCGCCAGCTATCTGGACTCAGCGGAGAATTCGCGTGACCGCGTCGCCGACCCCAAGGTGCGTGCGATGATCGCCGATGCGATGACCGCCGCCGATCCGTCGGCCATCGCCAATCCGACGGCGCGGGCTTTCCGCGCTTTCGCCGACCAGCCGGGCAAGGACCGCCTGGCGCTGGCGGCCTGCATGCGGGCGCCGACCAGGAACCTGCCGCGCGAAACGCTCTCCCGTTCGCTCCGTCCGGTGCTGGTGGTCTGCGGCGAGAACGACGACCTCACCGGCGGACCGGATGCGCTTGCCGCCGCCTTCGCCGACGGCCGCGCCGTCACCGTTCCGGGCCGCGACCATATGACCACGGTGGGCGACAAGCTCTACAAGCAGGCGGTTCTGGACTTCCTTAAGCGTTAACCGCCGCGGGCGCCTTCTCCCCTCAACGCCGCCGTTATAGAGTTGCCCGGCGATTGGGGACGCCATGCTGAAAAGTACAAAAGGCGTGTCGCTGGCTGCGGCCGTTTTTGCACTTCTGACCTCTGCTCCGGCGGCCGCGGCGGACTGCCCGCCGCTGACGCGCCTGGCATCGCTCGATCTGGAACCGAGCCTGGACCGCCGCGAAGCCTATGTCCCGGTCGCCATCGAGGGCGTGCGCAAGCTCATGCTGCTCGACACCGGCGGCGCGATGACCGAGATCACGCCCGAAGCCGCCGACGAGGTGAAGCTGCATCCGCGCCGCGGCACCTTCCGGCTTTACGACGTGTACGGAAAATACACCGACCAGTTCACCATGGGGGCGCTGGCGCTCGGGCCGCTGGTCGCGAACAACGTCGCCCTCGTCGTCGCCAATAGCCGCAAGCTGTTCGGCGACGATACCGGGATCGCCGGCATCCTGGCGCCCGACGTGCTCAAGCATTACGACGTCGACATCGATTTCGGCGCCGACAAGCTGAACCTGATCTCGCCCAACCACTGCGACGGCCGCGTGGTCTATTGGCCGGCGGCGACGGTGGCGGTGGTGCCGATGCGCGTGCTGCATTCGGGGCACATCGTCATCCCGGTCCTGCTCGACGGCAAGCCGGTCACCGCCATGCTCGACACCGGCGCCTATCACACCACGCTGCTGCAGCCGCTGGCGCAGAGCGAGTTCGGCCTGAAGCTCGGCGCGGCCGACTCGCCGCAGGTCGGGCACTTCCCGGGCATGCCGAACGCGATCACCTATCGTCACGTCTTCTCGTCGCTGGCGTTCGACGGCATCACGGTCAACAACCTGCAGGTCGACATCATTCCGGACCTGCTCGAGCAGGTGCTCGCCAGCGCCTCGGCGCCCGCCACCGGCAGCCGCATCCGCGATCCTAAGAAGCTCGAAGCCGATGTCAGCATGCTGATCGGCATGAACATCCTGCGCCACTTCCATCTCTACATTGCCTACAAGGAAGAGAAGCTCTACGTCTCTCCGGTGGACGCGCCGCCGCCGCCGACGGCGGAAGCGCCGCCCTCGGTCAACTATCATTTGCGAGCCGAAGATGAGCGCCGCCGAAGAGAAGGCCCCGAAACCCTCCACGAAGCTGGACAGGAACCCGTTCGACTGGAGCGACCCCCTCCTGATCGAACAGGAGCTGTCGGGCGAAGAACGGATGGTCCGGGATAGCGCCCGCGACTACGCCCAGGACAAGCTCGCATCGCGCGTCAAGCTCGGCTTTCGCAACGAGACGTTCGACCGCGCCATCATGACCGAGATGGGTGCGCTCGGCCTGCTCGGCGCGACGCTGCCGGAGGAATATGGCTGCGCCGGCCTCAACTATGTCTGCTACGGATTGGTGGCGCGCGAGGTCGAGCGCGTCGACAGCGGCTATCGCTCGGCGATGAGCGTGCAGTCGTCGCTGGTGATGCATCCGATCTACGCCTATGGCTCGGAAGAGACGCGGCGCAAATACCTGCCCAAGCTGGCGAGCGGCGAATTCGTCGGCTGCTTCGGCCTGACTGAGCCCGATCACGGCTCCGATCCCGGCGGGATGACGACGCGCGCCGTGAAGGATGCTGGCGGCTACCGCCTGAGCGGCGCCAAGATGTGGATCACCAATGCGCCGATCGCCGATGTCGCGGTGGTGTGGGCCAAGCTCGACGACGTCATCCGCGGTTTCGTGGTCGAGCGCGGCATGAAAGGCTTCTCGACGCCCAAGATCGAAGGCAAGTTCAGCCTGCGCGCCAGTGTCACCGGTGAGATCGTGCTCGACGACGTGCTGGTGCCCGAAGCGAACCTGCTGCCCAACGCGCGCGGCCTGGGCGGGCCCTTCGGCTGCCTCAACCGCGCCCGCTATGGCATCGCCTGGGGCGCGATGGGCGCGGCGGAAGCCTGCTGGCACGCGGCGCGGCAATACACGCT
>CAYXMO010000264.1:0-4715 GCA_964465935.1 uncultured Rhizobium sp. | reverse complement strand
GATACGGGCGGGCATCGGCGGCTGGAATTTCGAGCCTTGGCGCGGCGTGTTCTTTCCCAAAGGCACGCCCAAGACCAAGGAGCTGCAATATGCCAGCCGTCAGCTCAGCTCGATCGAGGTCAACGGCACCTATTACTCGACCTTCAAGCCGAACACGTTCCAGAAATGGTTCGCCGAGACTCCGGACGATTTCGTCTTCGCGCTGAAGGCCAACAAGTTCTGCACCAACCGCCGCGTATTGGCGGAAGCCAAGCCGAGCATCGACCGCTTCCTGGAAAGCGGCGTGACCGAGCTGAAGCACAAGCTCGGCCCGATCCTGTGGCAGTTCATGCCGACCAAGAAATTCGATCCGGCGGATTTCGAGGGCTTCCTCGATCTGCTGCCGGCGACGTTCGGCGGCGCCGGGCTGCGCCATGTCGTCGAGGTGCGGCATGAGAGCTTCGTGACGCCGGACTTCGTCGCCCTGGCCGCCAAGCACAACGTCGCGGTGGTGTTCGCCGACTCGCCGAAATTCCCCGCGCTTCCCGACCCCACCTCCGACTTCGTCTATTGCCGGCTGATGGACACCCAGGACGACGTGCCGACCGGCTACAAGCCGGGTGAGATCAAAGGCTGGGTCGAGGCCGCGAAGGCTTGGGAAGCCGGCGGGCTGCCCAAGGGCATGAAAGCGGTGGGCAAGGCGGCGGCGAAGAAGAAGCGCGACGTATTCGTCTACTTCATCGCCGGCGCCAAAGTCCGCAATCCGGCCGCGGCGATGGCGTTTTTGAAGGTGGCGGGAAAGTAGCTCAGCGCCGCGCCGCCTTCAACGCCTGCTCGAAATCGTCGATCAGGTCGCCGGTCTCCTCGATGCCGACCGACATGCGCAAGAGGTCCGGCGGCGCCGGCGAGGCCGGGCCTTCGACGCTGGCGCGGTGCTCGATCAGGCTTTCGACGCCGCCGAGCGAGGTCGCGCGCTTCCAGATCTTCACGTGCGCCGCAGTCGCCACCGCGCCGGCTTCGCCGCCCTTGACCCGGATCGACATCAGGCCGCCGAAGCCGCCCGTCATCTGCTTCGCCGCGACGTCGTGGCCTGGAAAATTCGTCAGCCCGGGATAGAGCACGTCCTCGACCAGCGGGTGACCGCGGAAGTGCTGCGCGATCGTCAGGGCGCTCGCCGCCGCGGCGCGCACCCGCGGATAGAGCGTGCGCATGCCGCGCAGCAACAGCCACGCCTCGAACGTGCCCGGCACGCCGCCGAGCTGGATGCGCAGCGTCTTGATCTTCTCCCAATGCGCGTCGAGGGCGCGGGTCACCAAGGCGCCGGCGATGATGTCGGAATGGCCGTTGAGATATTTCGTCGCCGAATGCATCACGATGTCGGCGCCCAGATCGAGCGGGCGGGTGAACACCGGCGTCGCCACCGTCGAATCGACGGCGAGGCGCGCGCCGGCGCCGTGCGCGATGGCCGCCGCCGCCGCGATGTCGGTGACCGCCAGCGTCGGGTTGCCCGGGGTCTCGATCCACACCAGCTTGGTCGCGCCCGGCCGCATCGCGGCTTTGAGCGCCACCAGATCGGTGGTGTCGACGATCTCGACCTTGAGCCCCCAGTCGGCCGCGAAATTCAGCAGCCAGTTGCGCAGCGACCAGTACATCACCCGCGAAACGACGACGTGATCGCCCGGCCTCAGGCTGAGGAACACCGCCGTCGCCGCCGCCATGCCGCTGGCGAACAGCGCCGCACCGGCACCGTTCTCCAGGCTGGCGAGCACTGCTTCGGCCTGGTCGTAGGTCGGATTGTCGGCGCGCGAATAATTGCGCCCCGAACGGTACTGATTGTCCTGGTCGCGCACGAAGGTGGACGATGGGTGCAGCGGCGGCGCCACCGCCTTGGTCGCGTCGTCGATCCAGCCCAGCGCCTGGGCCGCAACCGTCGCCGGCTTCATCCGGGGTGCATCGTCCGCCATGGGCGGACCTTCGCACGCGCCCGGCTCAAGCTTCAACCGGTCCCGGCTTGCCGTCCTCGACCACGAAGGTCTTGAGCGTCGACAGCGTGGCATTGGCGTCGGTGACGTCGGACACGGTCTGGAATTTTGCCGTCAGCCGCTCGCGCGTCAGCGCGACGCTGACATAGCCGCGCTGGCGGCTGTCGAAGAACTTCACATGCGGGTTTTCGGGGAGGAACGACTTGAAGAGCTCGTAAGGCGGCCCGTAGGAGGTGATCGAAGTGCCGGTGAGCTCGCTGGCGATGGTCTGGGACTTGGGATCGTCGAAATCGGTCTTCAGGTCGGTGGCCCAGAAGGAATGGATGTCGCCGGTGATGGTGACGGGGTTGGACGGCTTGGAATCGGCGATGTGCTGCATCAGCCGCGTGCGGCTGGCGGGATAGCCGTCCCAGCCGTCGGTATACCAGCCATACTCGCCGGCGGCGTTCTTCTGGCGCAGCCGCGCCATGGTGACGTCGTTGGCGATGACGTTCCATTTCGCTTTCGAGGTCGCAAGACCGTCGAACAGCCACGTCTCCTGCAGCTTGCCGATCATCGAGCGCGACGGCTCCATCAGCTCGGGACAGGCCGACGGCGTCTCGACATGGCCGCCGCCGCCATGGCCTTGGTTCTTCTTCGGATCGCCATAGCAGGCTTCGCGGTTGCGGTATTGCCGCCCGTCGATGACGTCGACGCGCATCAGGTCGCCGAAATCGTAGCGGTCGTAGACCCGCATATTGGGCCCGTGCGGCTGCGAGAAGCCGGGCTTCAAGGGCATGAACTCGTAGAAGGTCCGATAGGCCGCGGCACGGCGCTTGAGGAAGGCCTGCGGGTCCTCGAAATCCTGCTGCCATTGGTCGGAGTAGTCGTTCGACACTTCGTGGTCGTCCCAGGTGTGCAGCGCCGGCACCATCTGGTGCAGATACTGAAGATTGGGATCGAGCCGGTATTGCGTATAGCGGGCGCGGTAATCGGCCAGCGTCTCGCAGGTCTTGCCGCCCGAATGCGCCCGCACATGGGTGTGCTTGGGATTGGTGTCGGCATATTCGTAGATGTAATCGCCCAGGAAGATGCCGAAGTCCGGATTCTCCTGCGCCGCGTGGCGATAGGCGGAGAAATAGCCGTATTCGTAGTTCGAGCAGGAGAAATAGGCGAAGCTCAGCTTGTCTTGCCCGCGCGGCGGCAAGGTCTGGGCGCGGCCGATGGCGCTGTCGGCGCTGCCGGAGGTGAAGCGGTACCAGTATGGGCGACCCGGCTGCAGGCCCTTGATCGTCTTGTGCACCGAATAGCCCCATTGCGCTTCGGCCAGCGCGGTGCCGCGCTGCACGATGTGATGCATGGTGTCGTCGGTCGCGATCTCGTAAGCGATGGCGCGCGAGGGGCCGCTCATGCCGGCATCGTCGGCCAGCGGCTGCGGCGCCAGGCGTGTCCACAGCACGAAGCCGTCGGCGGCCGGCGCGCCGGCAGCGACGCCGAGACTGAACGGATTGCTGCTCCAGGCTGGGCTGCTAAGGCCGCGCGCGATCGCCGGTCCCGCCACCGCCGAAGCGGCGACCAGGCCAAGCCCTTTGAGCAGCGTGCGCCGTGGCAGAATGAGTTCGGTCATGTGTGTCCCCCCGGATGCCGTCCTTCGAGGCCGCCTTCGGCGGCACCTCAGGATGACGAACATCGTCATCCTGAGGTGCGAGCGAAGCGAGCCCCGAAGGACGGTCGCGTATCGCCCGGTTCCCGGCAAGACCTGCTTCCCTAAAGGCAATTAAAAGGACGCAATTTTGGGGCTGGTGCGGCCCGCCGGAGCCGATGCTAAAACACCCGCCAGACAACCGAAGGAGTCCCCCATGGGTGAGGCATATATTGTTGCGGCGGCGCGCACGGCCGGCGGCAAGCGCGGCGGCAAGCTGAAGGATTGGCATCCGGTCGATCTCGGCGCCACGGTGATCAATGCGCTGCTCGACCGCTCCGGCGCCAATCCCGACCTCATCGAAGACGTGATCTGCGGCTGCGTTTCGCAGGTCGGCCAGCAGGCGATCAACGTCGCGCGCAACGCGGTGATGGCGTCGCGCCTGCCCGAGCATGTGCCGGGCACTTCGGTCGACCGCCAGTGCGGCTCGTCGCAGCAGTCGCTGCATTTCGCGGCCCAGGCGGTGATGTCGGGCTCGATGGACGCGGTGATCGCGATGGGGATCGAGAGCATGACGCGCGTGCCGATGGGCGCCTCCGCCGTGCTCGCGATGGAGAAGGGCATGGGCTCCTATATGAGCCCCGAGATCATGGCGAAATATCCGAACGTCCAGTTCAGCCAGTTCATGGGCGCCGAGATGATGGCGACCAAGTACGGCCTCAACAAGGATACGCTCGACGAATACGGCTATGGCAGCCACAAGAAGGCGATCGCGGCGACGCAGGGTGGCAAGTTCAAGGACGAAGTCGTGCCGCTGACGATCAAGGACGCGGAAGGCGCGGAATCGCAGCACACCACCGACGAGGGCATCCGCTTCGACGCTTCGCTCGACGGCATCAAGGGCGTGAAACTGCTGCGCGAAGGCGGTGCGATCACGGCCGCGACCTCCTCACAGATCTGCGACGGCGCTTCGGGCGTGCTCGTGGTGAACGAGAAGGGTCTGAAATCCCTCGGCGTCAAGCCGCTGGCGCGAATCCACCATATGACGGTGATCGGCGGCGATCCGGTGATCATGCTGGAAGCGCCGCTGCCCGCGACCAAGCGCGCGCTGGAGAAGTCCGGCATGAAGATCG
>CAYXMO010000263.1:0-4742 GCA_964465935.1 uncultured Rhizobium sp. | reverse complement strand
ACGACTGCTCCGCGCCGCGCCCGACGCGGCCGCGCAGCTGGTGGAGCTGGGCGAGGCCGAAGCGCTCGGCGTGCTCGACCACCATGATGCTCGCTTCCGGCACGTCGACTCCGACCTCGATCACCGTGGTGGCGACCAAGATGGAAATCTCACCGGCCTTGAACTTCGCCATCTCGACGTCGCGCTCAGGGCCCTTCATGCGGCCGTGGACGAGACCGACTTTGGGGCCGAGCATGCGCCTGAGCAGCGCGGCGCGTTCCTCGGCGGCGGCGAGGTCGACCTTCTCGGATTCCTCGACCAGCGGGCACACCCAATAGGCGCGGGCGCCCTTGGCGATGGCTTTGCGCAGATGCTCGACGACTTCATCGAGCCGCTCGGCAGAGATCGTCCGCGTCTCTATCCGCGAGCGCCCCGGCGGCCGGCCGGTCAGGCGCGAGACGTCCATGTCGCCATAGGCGGTCAGCGCCAGGGTGCGCGGGATCGGCGTCGCCGTCATCACCAGCACGTCGGCGGGACGCCCGCCCTTGCCTTGCAACTGCATGCGCTGATGGACGCCGAAGCGGTGCTGCTCGTCGATCACGGCGAGGCCGAGATCGGCGAAGGCGACGTCTTCGGAGAACAGTGCATGGGTGCCGACCAGGATGTCGATCTCGCCGCTCGCCAGCGCCGCCAGCGTCTCGTCGCGGCTGGCGCGCTCGCGCCCCGTGAGCAAGGCGAGGCGCACGCCGGCCGCCTTGGCGTAGGGCTCAAGCGAGGCCATGTGCTGGCGCGCCAATATCTCCGTCGGCGCCATCAGCGCGCCTTGCGCTCCGGCTTCGACGGCGTTCAGCAGCGCCAGGAACGCGACGATGGTTTTTCCCGCGCCGACGTCGCCCTGCAGCAGGCGCAGCATGCGGGCCGGCGCGGCGATGTCGGCCTCGATCTCGGCGATGGCGACGAGCTGCGGCTCGGTGAGCGCGAAGGGCAGGGCGGCGACGACCTTGGCCTTGAGCGTGCCGTTGCCGGTCAGGGCGCGGCCCTTTTTCGCGGCGCGCATCTGGCGGCGGATCAGCAGCAGCGCCAGCTGGTTCGCCAGGAGCTCGTCATAGGCGAGGCGCATGCGCACCGGGGTCTCGAAACTGAGGTCGTTTTCGCTCGCCGGTTCGTGCGCCGCCTGCAGCGCCTGCGCGAACGGCATCCAGCCGCGCGCTTTGAAGAACGCCGGATCGTCCCATTCGTCGAGGTCCGGCACTTTCGCCAGCGCGCCGCGGATCGCCTTGACCAAGGGCTTCAAGGTGAGGCCTTCGGTGAGGGCATAGATCGGCTCGTGCTGCGGCAGCCCGCCTTCGTCTTCCGGCGCCACGATGTGGTCGGGATGGGTC
The DNA here is from genome assembly GCA_964465935.1 of uncultured Rhizobium sp. GTDB lineage: Bacteria > Pseudomonadota > Alphaproteobacteria > Micropepsales > Micropepsaceae > Rhizomicrobium. The sequence continues at coordinate 3,381 of CAYXMO010000263.1, read as the reverse complement.
ATCTGCAGCGTCTCGCGGAAACGCTCGATCTTGCCGCTGACGATGCGTTTGGCCCCGGCCGGCAGCTGCTTGTTCAGATAGTCGGCATGGGCGTGGAAGAACACGAGTTCGAGCATCGAGGTCTCGTCGGAACAGTGCACGCGATAGGGCTGCCGCCGGTCGCGCGCCGGCAGGTGCTTGAGCACGGTGACGGTCACGGTAGCGATCCTGCCGAGTTCGGCCTGCGCCAGCTTGGGCCGGTAGGAACGGTCGATCAGCCCGACCGGCAGATCGAAGATCAGATCGACCAGCTTGGGCCCGATCAGCCCGGCGATCAGCTTTTCCAGCTTGGGGCCGACGCCGCCGAGCGTGCGGATTTCGGCGAAAAGCGGGAACAGAATCGCGGGGCGCATGGCTGGCAAAGAATATGGTCCGGAGCGGTTGTTCTCAAAGCGGCGCGTGCTATATCGGCCCCATGATGGACGACGAAAACGGTGGGTCTTTTGGGGCCCGCCGCAAAAGGCTTTTGTTCCGCGCCGCACGGCGGGGCTTCAAGGAGGTCGATCTGATCTTCGGTGCCTTCGCGGCAGAGGAGCTTGGCCGCCTCGACGAAGCCGAACTCGACCAGTTCGAAGCGTTGCTGGGCGCCCCCGACCAGGAGGTCTATGCTTGGCTGCGCGGGCATGCCGCGCCGCCGGTTGAATACGACACACCGTTGTTCGCGCGCCTCAAGGCGGTGTGCAACCGCAAGAATCCCACATGGAACGTGTAGACTACATCGCCCGGCATCCGGGACGCTTCGCCGTCACCGGCGCGCCGGCGGGCTATGACGCCTGGCTGGCCGTCGAGGCGGCGACGCGAAACCAGAATCTGGTCGTGTTCGTGGCGTCGGACGACGTCCATGCCGCGGCGACGATCGAGGCGGCGAAGTTCTTCGCGCCGGCGCTGAGCGTGCTGTCGTTCCCGGCCTGGGACTGCCTGCCTTACGACCGCGTCTCGCCCAAGCCCGACATCGAGAGCACGCGACTTGCCACGCTGGCGGCGCTGGCGCGGCCCGATGGACCGGGCACGGCGCTGGTCGTTACCACCGTCAACGCGATGACGCAGCGCGTGCCGCCGCGCGACTGGGTGGCTGAGGCGAGCTTCTTCGCGCGCGCCGGGCACGACGTCGACCGCGGCCGCATGGTCGCTTTCCTCGCCGGCAACGGCTATGTCCGCGCCTCGACGGTGCGCGAGCCCGGCGATTTCGCGCTGCGCGGCGGCATCGTCGATCTGTGGCCACCGGGGATCAGCCAGCCGCTGCGGCTCGACTTCTTCGGCGAGACGCTGGAGGCGATCCGCCGCTTCGATGCCGAGACGCAATTGTCGTCCGACCAAATCGGCGAGATCGAGCTGCTGCCCGCCAGCGAAGTGCCGCTGGGCAAGGACGAGATCAGCCGCTTCCGCGCCGGCTATGTCGCGGCCTTCGGGCCCGCCAATGCCGACGATCCGCTCTACGAATCCGTCAGCGCCGGGCGCAAGCATCCGGGCATGGAGCATTGGTTGCCGCTGTTCTACGGCAAGCTCGACACGCTGTTCGACTTCGTGCCGCGGGCCCTGGTCCTGCTCGGCCACGAGACCGAGGAGACGCGCAAGGCGCGGCTGGAGCTGGTGCGCGACTATTTCGCGACGCGCGAGGATTTCCGCCGCCAGGCGCGCGGCGAAGACAAGCCGACGATCAAGGCGCCGCCCTATAAGCCGCTGAAGCCCGAATTGCTGTATTTGACCGATGCCGAGTGGACCGCGGCGCTGGGCAAGCACAATGTGCGCGATCTTTCTCCTTTCCAAGCTCCTGAATCGAGCAAGTCGGTCGATGCCGGCGGCAAGCAGGGCCGCGACTTCCAGCCCGAGCGCGCCACCAATAAGACCAACGTGTTCGAGGCTGCCGCCGATCACATCGCGGCGCTGCAGAAGGCCGGCAAGCGCGTCGTCGTGGCGTCGTGGAGCGCCGGCTCGTCGGAGCGCATGGGCGGCGTCTTGTCCGATCACGGCGTTCCGGCGATCCGCACCGTCACCGACTGGCCCGATGCGAGCAAGCTGCACGGCGAAGCCGTCGGCATTACGGTGCTGGGCACAGAAAAGGGTTTCGAGGCGCCGGACTTTGCGCTGATAAGCGAGCAGGACATCCTGGGCGACCGCATGGTGCGGGCCCAGACGCGGGCGCGGCGGGCGCACAACTTCCTCTCCGAGGCGTCGTCGCTCGCACCGGGCGATCTCGTCACCCATATCGAGCACGGCGTTGGGCGTTATGTCGGGCTCAAGACCATCGACGCACTGGGCGCGCCGCATGATTGCCTCGAGCTGCAATATGACGGCGGCAAGCTGTTCCTGCCCGTCGAGAACATCGAGCTTCTGACGCGCTATGGCGCCGACGATGCCGGGGCGCAGCTCGACCGCCTCGGCGGCGCCGGCTGGCAGGCGCGCAAGGCGCGGGCCAAGGAGCGGGTGCGCGAGATCGCCGCCGAGCTGATCCGCATCGCCGCGGCGCGCGAGCTCAAATCGCTGCCGCCTCTGGATCCGCCGGCGGGGCTGTACGACGAGTTCTGCGCCCGTTTCCCCTACCAGGAGACCGAGGACCAGGAGAAAGCCATCGCCGACACGATGGAGGATTTCGCGCGAGGCCGGCCGATGGACCGGCTGGTGTGCGGCGACGTCGGCTTCGGCAAGACCGAGGTCGCGCTGCGCGCCGCCTTCGTGATGGCGATGAGCGGCCAGCAGGTCGCGGTGGTGGTGCCGACGACGCTCCTGGCGCGCCAGCACTACCGCAATTTCGCCGACCGCTTCCAGGGCTTTCCGATCACCGTGCGCCAGCTCTCGCGCTTCGTCGACGCCAAGGAGGCCAAGGACACCAAGGCGCTGATGGCCGAGGGCAAGGTCGATATCGTGGTGGGGACGCATGCGCTGCTCGCCAAATCGATCCAATTCAAGGCGCTGGGCCTGGTGATCGTCGACGAGGAGCAGCATTTCGGCGTCACCCATAAGGAACAGCTCAAGACTCTCAAAGCCGACGTGCATGTTCTGACCCTGACCGCGACGCCGATTCCGCGTACGCTGCAATTGGCGCTGTCCGGCGTGCGCGACCTGTCGCTGATCACGACGCCGCCGATCGACCGCCTGGCGGTACGCACCTTCGTGACGCCGTTCGATCCGCTGGTGGTGCGCGAGGCGCTGCTGCGCGAGCATTATCGCGGCGGGCAGAGCTTCTATGTCGCGCCGCGCATCGCCGACCTGCGCGAGGCCGAGGAATTCCTGAAAGTCACCGTGCCCGAGATCAAACCGGCGGTGGCGCACGGCCAGATGTCGGCGACCGTGCTCGAAGAAGTCATGACCGCGTTCTACGAGCGCAAGATCGACGTCCTGGTT
>CAYXMO010000262.1:0-4744 GCA_964465935.1 uncultured Rhizobium sp. | reverse complement strand
CGAACTCGACAACCTCCAGGTCACCGGCCCCACCGCCGCCGGGTGGTGCGCGGCGACGCCGCCGAACGAGACCACCGACGACGACGGGCGCCATTACATCCCCGAAGCCGGCTCGCGCGCCGTCGATCCCCGCGCGCCCAAGAGCCGCCGCAGCGACGATCCCGATGTCGTGGCGCTGCGCGCGCGCCTTAAAGAGAAGAACGGCATGCTCGGCCTCGAAATGGTCGAGCCGCACGAGGTCGAGCGCGCGGCGCGCATCTTCTTCCGCGACGGCTTCGTGGTGGTGAAGAACCTGCTGTCGCCCACGCAACTCGCGACCTGGCGCGAGGCGTCGGCGCGCGTGCTCAGGCAGATCCTGGAGATCAAAGGCGAAGGCGGACGCAAATACATCACCGAGACCGGCCGGCTGCCGCACCGCTATTCCTACGGCACCGCCTCGGCGTCGCGCGAATTGCTGCACGATCCGGTGTGGGCTTCGATGGTCGACCTGCCGACCACGACGCCGCTTTTGAAGCGGCTGTTCGGCGGCGAATATTATGTGCGCGGCGCCGGCGGCGATCTGTGCCTGCCCGGCGCGGTCGAGTACCAGGCGCTGCATTCCGACGGCAAGGACACGTTCGAGATGCCGCCAAAGCGCCTCGAAGCGGCCCAGCGCCTGGGCGTCGAGCTGCGCACCAAGCCGGGCAGCGATGAACTCACCTTCCAAACGCAGCAGCTCGTCATCGAGCGCACGCCACCGCACATCACGATCAACTTTTTGATGAGCGACCTGCATTGGGAGAACGGGCCTATCCGGCAAATTCCGGGCACCTCGGCGATGGTGGTCAGTCCGCCGACGCCGCAGGACGAGCCGGAATGGATGCGGCTGTCGACCCTGGTCGGCGCGCCCGCCGGCGCCGGCGTGTTCCGCGACAACCGCGCCTGGCACGGCGCGACGCCGAACCTTTCCAACGAAATCCGCGCCATGCCCAACGTCGAGTATCACGGGCCGTGGCTGGACGAGAGCCGCTATTGGAAATCGATGCCGCACGCGATCTGGGAAACGCTGACGCCGCACGGCCAGGCGATCTGCCGCCACATCAAGACCGCCCCCGGCGTATGGCCGGCCGGCGCCGGCGTGATGCATCCCATCGCCGGCAAGCGCAAAGAGGCCAAGGAATTGGCGCAAACGTGATGCCGCCGCGCCGCCCGCGCTGCTAGACTTCGCGGCGGCGGATGAGGGGCAGCGGATGATCACGATCCACAATTTCCCGCGCGGGGCGCGCGGCGTGCGGGCGTTCTGGGTGTGCGAGGAGATGGGCCTGCCCTATCGCACCGCGGCAGTGGCCTATCCGCCGAGCGCCGAGTATCTCGCGCTCAATCCGCTCGGCAACGTGCCGCTGCTGGAAGACTCTTCCTCGAAAGAGAGCGGCAGCGTCGCGATCACCGAGTCGGTGGCGATGATGCTTTATCTCGCCGAGCGCTATGGCCCCACGCCATTGCTGCCGCCCAAGAGCGATCCGGCCTTCGCGCGCGTGATGCAGGTGACGGTGTTCGGCGAGACGACGCTGGGCGCCTATATGAACCCGCTGATGATGGCCAAGTTCGCCGCGCCCGACGCCGACAAGGTGAGCTGGGTGACGCGCACGCTGGAAGGCCGGGTGGAGGCCGCGCTGGGCTTCGCGGCGGGGCTGCTCGGCGCCGGGCCCTATTTCGCCGGCGAAGCGTTCACCCTGGCGGACATTTCGGTCAGCACCGCGCTCGACATGTGGAAGGGCGCGCTGGGCAAGCCGGTGCCCGACGCCTTCGTGGCCTGGCGCGAGCGGGTGCAGGCGCGTCCCGCCTGCCAGCTGGCGCAGAAGGCGCAGATGCCGCCGCAGTAGCGCCCCAATCGGGCGCCTCAATGCGGTGTCGCGCCCAGGAGGTCAGCATGAACATCCACATGGCAATCGCCGCATTCGGCTTGCTGGCCGGCGCCGTGCCGGCATCGGCCGCGGATGGCGGGATGGAGCGCGTGATGTCCTGCCAGGGACCGGACGCCGCGATGGAAATCTATCTGCCCGAGGCGATCCTGACCGGCGCTATCGCGACGCCGCCGCGGATCGAGGGTTTCTACGTGCTGGACCTCTCGGCGGCGCACAAGGGCAAACACCTGGAGCCGGTGCATATCGGCGTCTCGGCCGACCACAAATTCCTGATCGTCGATCAGTACACCCGCGGCCTTCCCGTCACGCGCATTCCGATTGGCGGCGGCACGGTGGATTTCGACAACCGCTTCGGCAGCAAAGCGGTGTGCCGGCCTTACAACGCGCAATGACGCTCAGCCGGCCAGCGCCGCCTTGAGCTCGACCGTGTTGCCGTCGGGATCGCGGATGTAGATCGAGGGGCCGTCGCCTTGCGCGCCATAGCGCTGGCCGGCATCGGCGACCGCCACATGGTGCGCGGCGAGATGGGCACGGATACGCGCTTCGTCGAAGGGGGCGATCTGGATCGCGAAGTGATCCAGGTTGCGGCCTTCCGCCTGCGGCCCGGCGCCGCCCATCCTGCCGAGCACGCCGTCCAGCGGGATCAGGTCGATCAGCGACGCGCCGGCGCGCACCTGCCACAGCCCGATCTTCTCCTGCACCTTGTCGAGGGTGCAGCCGAGAACGTCCCGGTAGAAGGCAAGGCTGGCATCGAGATCGCGGACGCGCAGGACGACGTGATCGAGCTGGCGCAGGGTGAAGGGCGGCATAGGCGGCGCTCCGCAATGGCTGCGGCCGGCATAGGATATCCCCAATCCACCCGCAACCGGCCGCAGCTCCCTGGCGTCCGAGCGCGAAACGGCACTCGACAAATTTTTTTGCCGGCGTGACGCAGATCACGCGTAGGCCGGCACGAACCGGACAATCGTCGCCGGGTCTGGACGGTTTGCCGTCCATTGCCAGCGAGGAGGGCCGCATGGCCGGAAAGATCACGTTCAAGGTCGAGACGAACGGCAAGCCGTTCGGCGTCAAAATCTGGCCGAAGCTGCCGGGCGCGAAAAAGACAACGCTCGATTTCGACAACCCGGACAAGACCGACCAAAGGACTTTGGCCAAGGGCGACTACTACGCCTATTGGGTCTTCTTCGGGCTGCAGACGACTTTCAAGCTGACCATCACCGACGCCGCTGGTGCCAGCGTCAAGACCGTGACGGACAAGATGCCCGACGGGCAGAAGTTCGAGCACGACATGATTCTGTTCTCGATTCCCTAAACCCGGCAGCGGAGAGGTCAGATGAAGAAATTTCTCGAAATTCCGCTGTTGCTTGCAACGGCCGTTATCTGTTCGCCGGCGAGCGCCGCGGATTCGAACCTGAGCGACACGGAACGCGCAGCGATGTCCACCCAATACACCGCGAAAGCCACGTTCGCGGGTCTTGGACCGAGTTCACCGCTCGATCCCCTGCCGGACGAGCGCTTGCTGTTGCCCCATGACCTCACGGGAAAGCCGACCAACAAGGCCTTGGCCCAGATCACCGCCGCCAACGAAGGCAACAGAGCCACGATCAAGATCGCAAACACGCGCCCTTGGCAATCGACGCACGACAACAAGGATGGCTCGGACGTCTGGACATTGGGCCTGACGAGTTGGAGCTTCGCCGTTTCGGCCCCGGTCGACAAATCCGGCGGCCCCACTACCATCCTGGCCGCGGGCGGCCTGCCCAGCGATTTTCAAGCCAAGATAAATTTTTCGCAGTTCATCGCATACGTGAAAGAGGACATCCCGCGCCAGCAGGAGATCTATGAGCAGGCTCTCGGACTGCAGAAGGCGTGCAAAGATGCGTTCAAGCAAAGCGATTTCCAGACGCCAGACGAGCGGGACGCCAAAAAAGACCCGACCGGAGACGAAAAGAAGGCTTTCGCCGCCGCCGTTGCCGAGAAATGCGATCCTTCACCCGACCTGCCCGGCGGAGCGCGCCCTTTGATCGCGAAATATCTGCCGGCGGAAGACTTGGCCGCCTATAACGCCGGTTCGGTTTCGGACGCTTATATGTGGGGAGCCGAAGCGTCGGTGGGCTATCAGAAGTTCGATTTCTTCGACGCGCTCACCGCGGTCAAAAGCGGCACCACCGGCACGCCGTGGTCGGCGAAGGGCTATGCCGCGTGGTCGCCGGGGAGCACCGCCGTCCTTTTGCTCGCGGCTCTGGAATATCAGAAGTCGTACAAGGCCGGGACGACGGGCACCTTGTGCCCGCTGCCCGCGCCCGCACCGGCGGTACTGACCTGCGTGACCGGCGCGATCGGAGCGCCGACGCCGGTCGAAAAGCTCATCGCGTCGCTCGAATTCAAGCGGGAACTGGCTCTCCCCGACGCCTTCAACGCGATCGGGCTGACGTCCCTGGGCCTCGACGCGAAGTTTGCCTACGATACCAAGTCCGACGTCTACAGCTTCGACATGCCGCTGTCTTTCGCAATAGACAAGGACAAGAATCTGGTCGGCGGCGTGGATTTGGGATGGCAGAGCGACCATCACCAATTTGTGGTCGGCCTCTTCCTCAGTTCGGCGTTCACGCTGTTTCCCGGGTGAGCCTCACCCCAGCTGCGGCACCGTCTGCTTCAAACGGCCTCCCACCCGCACCGGTTCGATGCGGGTGGCGAGGCCTTTGGCGCCGGTCTCCACGAACACGCCGCACAGCGTCGCCGGGCCGGTGGCGGGCGAGAAGCGGCCAGTGTTGAGCTTGGTGAGGAAGCGCTGCACCGGCTGGTATTTGTCCATGCCGATGACGCTGTCGTAGTCGGCG
>CAYXMO010000261.1:0-4744 GCA_964465935.1 uncultured Rhizobium sp. | reverse complement strand
ATGAACACCGGCCATGACGGCTCGATGGGCACGCTACACGCCAACTCGCCGCGCGAAGCGATGTCGCGTCTTGAGTCCATGATCACGATGGGCGGCTATTCGCTGCCCACCAAGACCATCCGCGAGATGATCGTCGGCTCAATCGACGTGATCCTGCAGGCCGAGCGCCTGCGCGACGGTTCGCGCCGCATTACGAAAATCACCGAAGTGGTCGGCCAGGAAGGCGAGGTCGTCATCACCCAGGACCTTCTGACCTACGACATCCAGGGCGAGGACGAGACCGGCCGCCTCAAGGGCAAGCATGTCGGCACCGGCATCGTGCGCCCGAACTTCTGGGAGCGCGCCCGCTACTACAATCTGGAGCGCGAATTGGCCGAGGCGCTCGACGCCCTTCAGGTGTGAGGCGCTGATGCTCTTCATCGTCGTGGCCACCTTCACCTTCCTCGCGCTCGGCGGCGCCGTCTATGCCTTTGCCGGCGCCGGCGGCGGCGCCTCCAAGCGCGTCAGCGCGATCGCCAAGCCGCAAGCCAGCGGACGCAACGCCAAGCCGCAGGCCGACGCCGCGCTCAAGCGCAAGAACGTCCAGGCGATGCTCAAGGAGATCGAGAGCAAATCGGCGGCGAAGAAGGCCAAGATCACGCTGCGCCAGCGCCTGGAACAGGCGGGCATGCCCAATGTCAGCGAGCGCACCTTCTGGATCGCTTCGGGCATTTTCGGCACCGTCGTGACGCTGTTCTGCTTCCTCTCGGGCCAGAGCCTGCTGGTGGACGTGCTCGCCGCCTTCGCCGCGGGCCTTGGCCTGCCGCGCTGGGTCCTGGGCTTCATGAAGGCGCGGCGCGAGAAGGCCTTCACCAACGAATTCGCCAACGCCATCGACGTCATCGTGCGCTCGGTGCGCTCAGGCCTTCCGACCAACGAAGCGCTGCGCATCGTGGCGCGCGAGCTGCCCGATCCCTGCGGCGCCGAATTCGGCCGGCTGTGCGAGGGCCTGAAAGTCGGCGTCACGCTCGATCAAGGCGTCAAGAAGATGTACGAAAGCATGCCGACGCCGGAAGTCGCCTTCTTCGGCATCGTCATGACCATCCAGCAGAAGTCGGGCGGCAACCTGTCCGAGGCGCTGGCCAACCTCTCCTCGGTGTTGCGCGACCGCAAGCGCTTGGTCGGCAAGATCAAGGCGATGTCGTCGGAGGCCAAGGCCTCCGCCGGCATCATCGGTTCGCTGCCGCCGGGCGTGATGGGCATCGTGTATCTGACGACGCCGGACTACATCTCGCTGCTGTTCACCGAGCATCTGGGCAATCTGATGCTCGCCGGCTGCGCCTTCTGGATGTTCATGGGCATCATGGTGATGCGCAAGATGATCAACTTCAAGACGTGAGCTGACAAACGATGCTCGGCGTAGGCATTTTCGAGATCCTGTTCGATCCGGCGTTCCTCGCGACGCTGGCGGCGGCGATCTTCGCCTTCGCCACCATCGTCACGCTCGGCATGCCGCTCGCCAATCGCGACGGCCTGGGCGCGCGCCTGAAAGCGGTGTCGGAGCGGCGCGAGGAATTGCGCGCCAAGCATCTGGCGGCGCTCAATGCCAAGCGCGGCGCCCTGCGCGGCACCGCGGCGGCCGGCTACATGAAATCGACGCTCGACCGCTTCAAGCTCGGCAATTTGCTGGAATCCGAAGACACGCGCGAGAAGCTGTCCCGCGCCGGCTATCGCGGCCAGGGCCCGGTCGTGACCTTCATGTTCTTCCGCTTCATCATGCCGTTTGCGGTGTTCGGCGCGGCGCTGCTCTATCTCTTCCTCGTCTCCCATTTCGAATGGACGACGACGATGAAGATCACGGTCAGCGTCGGTGCCGCGCTGCTCGGCTTCTACCTGCCCGACCTTTTCCTCAACAACACCATCGCGCGGCGCCAGCAATCGATCATGCGCGCCTTCCCCGATGCGCTCGACCTGCTCCTGATCTGCGTCGAGTCCGGCATGTCGGTCGAGGCGGCGTTCCAGCGCGTCGCCACCGAGATCGGGGCGCAATCCTCCGAACTCGCCGAGGAGTTCGGCCTCACCACCGCCGAGCTGTCCTACCTGCCCGAGCGCCGCCTGGCGTTCGAGAACCTGGCCTCGCGCTGCGGCCATGCCGGCGTCAAGGCGGTGGCGACGGCCCTGAACCAGGCCGAGAAATACGGTACGCCGATGGGCTCGGCCCTGCGCGTCGCGGCGCAGGAAAACCGCGAGATGCGGATGTCGGAAGCCGAGAAGAAGGCGGCCTCGCTTCCCGCCAAGCTCACCGTGCCGATGATCATCTTCTTCCTGCCCTGCTTGTTCGTGGTCATCCTCGGCCCCGCGATCATGAAAATCATGCATCTGGGCCACTGATGCCCATGCTATGGCTTCGGCGCCAGCCCGGAGCGAAAGCCCATGCAGTTCATGGTCATCGAGCATTTCCGCAACCGCGACGCCAAGCCGATCTATCGCCGCTTCCGCGACCGGGGCCGGCTGATGCCCGATGGCCTCACCTATGTCGCCAGCTGGGTCGATGCCGATTTCTCGCGCTGCTTCCAGATCATGGAATGCGGCGACCGCGGCCTGCTCGAGCAATGGATGGCGAACTGGAACGACCTCGTGGATTTCGAGGTCGTTCCCGTCGTCACCTCGGCCGCGGCGCGCGCGCAGATCGAGCCGCTGCTCTAGCTGGACGGGTCCGTGATCGTGGGGCAGGGGAAGCCCAGCAGGGCATGCGAATACTGCCCCAGATGCGCGTTCAGCACCCACGTCGCCAAATCCGACATTCCCGCGACGGTCGTCGGAGGATTCTGCTGGCAGGGCGGTGTCGACGCCGTCCAGGGTGATGGATAAAGGACAGCGCCGCCCTCTATCTTGGGTACCGCCCAGCTCCCCCAACTGCCGTTGAAGGGATAGTGCTGCAGGCACGGCGTGTAGTACGGCGTCGTGTTTCCCGTCACATAGCCGGACTTGTTCATCGCATCGGTGACGGCGGTAAGCGTGTCCGGTCCCGCGGGAAACAGGTCCAGCGGACCGGTTTTGGGCGCAAGCTGGGATCCGGCGGCGAAGAAGGACGGATAGTTCAAATCGACCACGCTGGGCTCTGACGGCGCTTGCGGCGGCGGCAGCACCAGATTGGCCAGGGCGTTCCACGCCCGCGGCACGACGTCGTAGACGTTGGCGTAGTTCATGTTCCAATAGCGGATCGCCCAGGGCGCGTTGCTCGCGGTCACGCCGGTCGCCACCGGCGCATAGGAGCCCGTGCAGGCGATCGGTATGTTGGCCGGCGGATTGGTGACAGGAACGGGCGCCACACCGCCGGGCAGCAGGGTTGTGATCGTGCTCGTGTACAAGGCGGCGAAGCCCGGCGTGCCCGGTGTCGGTCCGGCCGTCGCCAGCACATAGACATTGCTCCAATTGCTTCCCAGATTGGGCATGGTCGCGTTGTTCGGGTTGGTCGACGCCGCGGCATTGGGATAGAGCAGCATCGCCATCACCGGCGACAGCGCGCCGCCCAGGCTGTGGCCGGTGAAGACGAGCGTCTGGTTGGATTGATCCACCGCGTTCAGAAACTGCGCCAGCGTCGATTGCGTGTTGGGATCCCACATCGTGTAGAGCGCGTTGATGCCGGTTTGCGTACCGCCGTCGATCAACGCCGCGCTGGGCGTGGGCGTCGCCGGCGTGACCCAGTTCAGCGTCTGCGGCTTCGCCGTCACTTCCACCGTGGGCGGCCATTGCACCATGCTCGCCGGCCCGACATCCAGGTCGTCCTTGAACAGGGCGGTATCGCCGGTCGGATTGGTGCCGGCGATCGCGACCACATAGATGTTCAACGTCGGACTGTGCGCGACGAACATCGCGTTGGTGGCGCCGGGATTGGCGGTCGCCTGATAGACGACGGGTCCCCACACCGCGCCCCAATCGCCCTGCGTCAGGCCCGGGCCCAGCGCCAGGCAGGGATAGACGGAACTGGGATGGTTCAGGGTTGCGAAAAACGGACTGGGCGTTGCCGCTGTTCCCAGCAGAAACGCCTGCAGCTCCGCCTGCAGCGCTGCTTGTCCGGCCATTTTGCCGAACAGGGCATTGGAGCCCAGACTCATCATGAAGACCGATTGCGGCAGGCTGTAAGGCGCCATAGTCGAAGCCATGAACTGGTCCTTTCGCGGTTGACACAACGCCGCGCGAATACGCGGGCCGGTCAGGACCTTCGTCTTAGGAAAGCCGCGCCTCAAGTCTTCTTATACTCAGACTGGGTATTCGTTCTGCGTGTACAGCGGCCGCATTGTGCCGGCACGACGCTGCGAAAATATTCGGCGCGCGCAGACGCGCGCCACACGCAGCGAGAATGTCGCCTACGGCTTGCCGGCGTCCGCCGTCATGCGCAGCGCCGGGATATGATCCTTCGCCGGCTTGGCGGGCTTCGCCGGTTTGTCGGCCTTGGCTGTCTTGATCGGCTTGACCGGCTTTGCGGGCGCGTTGGCCGCGACGTTGTGCGCCGCCGGCTCATGCCGCGCTAGCGGCTTGGCCGGTTTGGCCTGCGGCTTGGCCGGCTTGGCGTTGTGTCCGACCGGTCCGGCAAGCGGATCGAACGGCACGTCCTGCATCACGACCTGCGTGTTGCCCGAAGCATTGGTGCGCGCGATCGTCGCCGGCGCGGCGCTCGCGGGCTTGGCCGGCGGCACGATCACCGGCGGAAAGCCGTTGCTGGCGACCACGGGGCGCGGCGCGACGGGAGTCGGCGGCTGGG
>CAYXMO010000260.1:0-4752 GCA_964465935.1 uncultured Rhizobium sp. | reverse complement strand
GCACCACGGTCGAAAAGCTCGACAAGGGCAAGGACAGCGTCACCGCCACGTTGAAAGCCAATGACGGCAAGAGCGAGACGCTGACCGTCGAGCGCGTCATCCTCGCCGTCGGCATCGTCGGCAATGTCGAGAATCTCGGCCTCGAAGCCGCCGGCGTGAAGGTCGACCGCACCCATGTCGTTATCGACCAATGGGGCGCAACCGGCGTCGCCGGCGTCTGGGCGATCGGCGATGTCGCCGGCCCGCCCTGGCTGGCGCACAAGGCGATGCACGAAGGCGTTATCGTCGCCGAGCGCATCGCCGGCGTGAAGGGCGTCCATCCGCTCGAAGCCTCGAACGTGCCGGGCTGCACTTATTGCTGGCCGCAGGTCGCCAGCGTCGGCCTGACGGAAGCCAAAGCCAAGGCCGCGGGCCGCAAGATCAAGGTCGGCCGCTTCCCCTTCATCGGCAACGGCAAGGCGATCGCGCTGGGCGATGCCGACGGCTTGATCAAGACGGTGTTCGACGCCGACACCGGCGAGCTGCTCGGCGCCCACATGATCGGTGCCGAAGTCACCGAGCTGATCAACTCCTACACCGTGGCAAAAACCAGCGAACTCACCGACGCCGAGCTCGCCCACACCATCTTCCCGCATCCGACGCTGTCGGAGATGCTGCACGAAGCCGTGCTCGACGCCGACAAGAAGGCGCTACATATCTAGCAGGCGCTTCAGGTCCGCGGTCAGCCCGTCGATATTGTCGGTCTGCGTCGTCACCAGACGCGCCTTGCCGCCGCGGTCGAAGAAGAACACCGCGTTGGAGTGCATCACCTCGTAATTCGCCCCCGGCGTCACGCTGTAGGCGACGCGGTAGCGCCGCGCCAATGCCGCGAGCTGATCGTCCGTCCCGCGCAGGCCGTCGATTTGCGGCGCGAACGACGCCACATAGGTCTTCATCAGGCCAAGGTTGTCGCGATTGGGATCGACGGTGACGAACAGCACCCGCACCTCGCCGGCGCGGCCGCCCAGCTTGCCCAGAATCTCCGACAGGTTGGCCAGCGTCGTCGGGCAGACATCCGGGCAATGGCTGTAGCCGAAATAGAGCACCACGGCCTTGCCGCGATAGTCGGCGGCGGTCACCGCCTTGCCGTCATTGGCCCGGGTCAGCGCGAAATCGAGCGCCGGCATCGCGCCCGAGATGTCGGTCGCCGCGCCTTGCTCGCGGCCGCAGGCGGCGGCGAGCAGGACGAGTACCAGGGCAGCGAGGCGCAGCGGCGTCATGCCGGTGAAATAGCACGGGGCAGGGGCTAGGACCCGCTGTGACCAAACGCCTCGCAAAGCCGTCCGCCGCCGAATTATAACGGCGCGATGTCCGCGCTCGCTTTCGGCCGCACCCGCAACGATTGGCTGCTCTATGGCGGCGTGGCGGCCATCGGCATCGCCCTGGACGCCGTCTGCCACTTTTTTCCGGCGCAGCTGCCGTTCTGGATGCCATGGGAGTTCTCCTGGCCGGTCTATCTCGCCACCACCCTCACGCTCGCCTGGTACGGGCGCGGCCTGGCCCGCGTCGCAGAGCGCCCGGCACCGTGGCGGATCGCCAGCTTCGTCCTCGGCGTGCTGTCGTTCTACGCCGTGCTGCAGACCCATCTCGATTACTGGGCGCAGCACATGTTCTTCGTGCACCGCTGGGCGCATTTTGTATTGCACCATGCGGGAGCCTTCTTCATCGCGCTCGGCATGGCCGGCCAGACCCTGCGTGCCGGAATGCCGGATATCGCGCTGCGTGTCCTCGACGCCAAGCCGCTGCGCCGCTTCGTCGACATCCTGCAGCACCCTGTCGTCGCGCCGCTTCTGTTCGTCGGCTTGCTCTATTTCTGGCTGCTGCCCGTCATCCACACCCGCGTCATGCTCGACGCCAATCTCTACGACCTGATGAACTGGACCATGGCGGTCAACGGCGTGATGTTCTGGTCGCTGGTGCTCGACAGCCGGCCCAAGCCCCCGGCGCGCTATTCGCACCTGCTGCGCGCCGCGATGATCCTGATCATCGAGCTGCCGCAGATGGCGCTGGGCGCCATCCTGTCGCTCTCGACATCGGACTTCTATCCGGTCTACGAAATCTGCGGCCGCATCCTGCCGATGAGCGCGCTGAATGATCAGCATTATGGCGGCCTGATCATCTGGCTGCCCGGCACGCTCACGAGTTTTGCCGCCATGATCGCCGTGCTATGGACCATGCGCCTCAACGAGGAGAAGACGGAGCATGCGTAATCGTCTTGCCGCTGTGTTGTTCGCCTTGGCCGCTCCCGCCGCTGCGCTGGCAGCGTCGCACTATTTCACGGTCTCGATCACCAACCCGACCTTCCGCTACCTGCCGGGCGGCGTCCCGGCCGCCGGCTATCTGACCATCCGCAATCACACCGACGTACCCATCGTGCTCACGGGCGCCCGCTCGTCCGGCTGCCGCGCCCTCACGATCCACCAGAGCACCAACGAAGGCGGCATGAGCCGCATGATCGGCGTGCCGTCGCTCACCATCGCCGTGCACCAGGAGGTGCGGTTCCAGCCCGGCGGCTATCACCTGATGTGCATGCACCCGGCGCCCGCCATGGCGACCGCGAAAACGATGAGCGTCACGCTGCAGTTCGACGGCGGCCATGCCACGACGGTGAATTTCCATCTCACCGATGCGCGCGGCGTGGAGCGCTGAGATGAAGGTCGACGGCCGCTGCCACTGCGGCGCCATCGCTTACGAAGCCGAGGTCGATCCCGCATTGGTCGGCATCTGCCACTGCACCGATTGCCAGACGCTCAGCGGTTCGCCCTATCGCGTGACGCTGCCGACGCCCACCGCGAATTTCCGTCTGCTGCGCGGGCAATTGAAGACCTACATCAAGACCGCAGACAGCGGCACGAAACGCGCCCAGACCTTCTGCGGCGACTGCGGCACGCCGATCTACGCCGCCGCGCCGCAGAACCCGCCGACCATCTCGTTGCGCTGGGGCTCCATCGTGCAGCGCGCCCAGCTGACGCCGAAGCGGCAGATCTGGTGCGCCAGCGCCGCGCTGTTCGCGATGAACCTCGCTGACCTGCCAGGGGTCGAGGGTCAGTCCTGACTTGAAAGTAAGGCATTTTTACCTTACAATTTGGGCATAGCTAAGAACGCACTCAAGATCACCTCGAAAGCCCAGGTCACGCTCCGCAAGGAGTTTCTGGAGCATCTTGGTCTTTCCGCCGGTGACGAAGTCAACGTCGAGAAACGTCCCGGTGAACTCGTCTTTCGGGCAAAGCCGACAGGGCATATCTCCGACGTGTTTGATAAGCTGAAGCGGCCTGGTCAACGGCGGCTCTCGATAGAGCAGATAAACAAGATCATTGCTGATGGCTGGGCCGGGAAACGTTGAAGATCACGGCCGACACCAATGTCCTGTTGCGAGCTGTCATCGGTGACGATCCGGGACAACGCCTCATCGCCCACCGCGAACTGGGGGATGCGGATATCGTGGCAATTGGCCTGTCGTCTCTTTGCGAGTTCGTCTGGGTCTTATCCAGCGGATACGGATATTCGTCTCCTGAGATAGCGGAGACGATCCGTAATCTGATCAATAGTGCCAACGTCAGCATCAATCGGGCGGCAGTCGAAGCAGGGCTGATGGTGCTTGACGCCGGCGGCGACTTTGCCGACGGCGTGATCGCGTTCGAAGGGCGTCAACTCGGCGGCGAGACCTTCGTGTCCTTCGACAGGCGAGCCGCGAAACTCCTAAGAGTTCAAGGATTGGAAGCCCGTCAGCTTTGAAGCTTCGCCTATTGTGCCATTGCCATCACAAAGCGCTCCACCCGGTCGATGCCCAGGCGGCGCAGCCCGTCCCACGCGCCGCAGGCATCGCGCGCGCCGAGCGTCCCATGCCCCGCGCACTGGCAGCTGCTGTCGCGCGGCGATGGGCAGGCCTTGACCGCGTCCGTCAGCGCCCGCAGCGCCGCCTTGTCCGCGAAATATCCGTCATGCGAGAACGCCTCGCCGTCGAGGCTGCCACGCCGCGACTCCCGGTAAAGCGCAACCGCTTCGAGACCGCAGCCGCCGCAGCGCACCACCTGCAGCGTGATGTCGTCGTTCAGGCTGTCGGGCTCGAAGTCCATGGACGCGCCGATGGCCAGTCGCGGCGCGCCGCATGTGGGACAGAGGAACGCGCCGCTCGCCATCGCCTCAATACCCGATCGCCATGCCGTCCTTGCGCATTTCCGAGCCGCCCCAATACACGCGGTTCTTGGCGTCCCACATGATGGCTTGATAGCCGCCGAAGGCGCCGCTGCCCGGCTTGATCGTGTAGCCGCGCCCAGCAAGCGCCGCCTTCACTTCGGGCGCGAAGCCGGTCTCCATCTCGACGACGTTGCCGCTCGGCGGCTCGCCGGTCACTTCGCTGCCGCCGGTGTGATACCAGCGCGCCGTGTCGCCGGCCTCCTGCACGTTCATGCCGAAATCGATGATGTCGGTCAGGATTTGGACATGGCCTTGCGGCTGCATGTCGCCGCCCATCAGGCCGAAGGCGAGGAACGGCGCGCCATCCTTCATCACGAAGCCCGGGATGATGGTCTGGAACGGCCGCTTGCCCGGCGCATAGACGTTCGCCGCCTTGGGATCGAGTGAGAACAGCTCGCCGCGGTCCTGGAACATGAAGCCGAGGCCGTCGGCCACCAGCCCCGATCCCATGCCGCGATAGTTCGACTGGATGATCGAGACCATCATCCCGTCCTTGTCGGCGGTGGTGAAATAGGT
>CAYXMO010000259.1:0-4764 GCA_964465935.1 uncultured Rhizobium sp. | reverse complement strand
AGGACATGGGCAAGGTGATGAACGCGCTGAAGGAGCGCTACGCCGGCCAGATGGACTTCGGCAAGGCTAGCGGCGCGGTCAAGGAAGCGCTGAGCGGCAAGTAGCGCCGGCGCTATCCTCCCCCTTTGTTAAGGGGGAGGTCCGGCCGAAGGCCGGGGAGGGGGCCTAGCGCCGCGAAGCGGCGCACAGTGGCCATCCAGCGGTTCAATAGTTATTGCAGGAAGCGGTTTTGAGGCAGTCGGTACTGCTTCGAAAGTTCGCGCAACTGTTCCCTGCGTGCCCGCTCCTGCGCGCGGGCACCGTTTGGTCTGATCTCACAATCCAAGTCGGCAATGGATCGCTCGGAGAGGTTTAGATAGGCGCTTGGCAGCCCGGCACCCCTCGATCGAACAACTAGTCCACAGTGCACGGAAGCGGTGATGAACATTCCATTCGAGATATAGATCGGCCCGAGCTTTTGTCCGGTCGGATACGAGCAATGGTAAAGCTCTGCAGTATGCTTGAGCTTGTAGGTATAACTTTTCCGGTTAATGCTCCGGATCGTCTTCACGCGCGCAAGAAACGCGAGCGCACAAAGAAAACCGTCAATGCCCTTTGGGCTGAGCAAATCACTTCTCGCAGCAGAAAATCGCTGCGAATAGTGCTCAGTCGACTCGTGTGCCTCTCCTCGATATGGATCGAGCGCCATTCCATGGGCGGTCAGATTTGGCCATTTTTCAATCACGGCCTTGATAGCGACGGATGCTGCGACTCGATAGAGAATTTCGGGCGGTACGTTGAAATCGCGCGCGTGAAGATATTGCGCGAATGGCTCGCTATCGAGATTGCGCAAAGTGACATCTTCGCGTGCTGCATGAACGCAAAGTGCAGCGTATGTCTCGAACCCAAATCCTCTGGCGAGGGCTTCTAGGGTGTGCGCCCACTTAATACCGGGCAGCAATTGATGTGCGCTCTGTTTGAGCCACAAATGATGCTGCTTGTTGAGAATGACCTGCAAATTGAACATGTTCTGTCCTTCGCTGGGCGGTCGGTCGTCGATTACACAGTCGCCCCGAGGGGTCAGAACATAGCGCTGTCGGAAATTGAGACGTTCGACCCGACGACAGGTCTCAGGTGCCTAACCCGAATCGTGTTTTACTCTAGATGGTAGTTTGCGGAAAGGATCCTTGGGAGACCCGATGTCTCTATCTCAGCAAATCTCCGGTCTCGCCCATATCGGGCTGCGCGTGCATGACGCGGCGCGCAGCAGAGCGTTCTACGAGCACCTAGGCTTCACCTGGGCCTGGGGACCGTATGGTCCCGACAATGTCGGCGCGATGACGCATCCTTCCGGTCTCGAGCTCAATTTCATCGTCAACGCGCCGGACGCCGCGCGGCCCAACATCCTGATGGACGTGGCGGAGAAATATCCCGGCATCACCCATATTGCGCTCAAGATCGCCGACGTCGCTGCGGCCCGCGAAGCGCTCGTCGCCGCCGGCATTGCGATTTCCGGCACGCGCGGTGACGTCGCGCTCTTCATCCGCGATCCCGACGCCAACGTCATCGAGCTGGCGGCGGATTGACGCCGGGCGTCTGCGCAAGTCTTTCAGCCGCGCCGTGCTTTCTCGATCGCGGCGACGTCGATCTTCGACATCGTCATCATGGCCTCGAAGGCGCGGGCTGCTTCATCGCCGCCTGCCGCCATCGCATCGGTCAAGGCGCGCGGCGTGATTTGCCAGGACAGGCCCCATTTGTCCTTGCACCAGCCGCAAGCGCTCTCCTGGCCGCCATTGCTGACGATGGCGTTCCAGTAGCGATCGGTCTCCTGCTGATCGTCGGTGGCGATCTGGAACGAGAAGGCTTCGCTGTGCTTGAACGCGGATCCGCCATTGAGGCCGATACAGGGCGTACCGAAGACGGTGAACTCGACGGTCAGCACGTCGCCCGCCTTGCCGGACGGATAATCGCCGGGCGCGCGGTGCACGGCGGTTATCGCGCTGTCGGGGAACGTCGCGGCATAGAAGCGCGCTGCAGCCTCGGCGTCCTTGTCGTACCACAGGCAGATCGTGTTCTTGGCAATTGCCATTGCTTGTCCTTTCACAGGTGCAGCCGTCGCGGCGTGGCTCTCCAATATGCCTCAGTTGGCGGCAGGGCGAACCCGGAATCGGCTCGCCGCCGCCTCGTCTGGGAACCCACGGGACTGTTCACCGGGTGAAAAGGCGCGGATTGCGTCATCAACAGAAAATACCTGGAAAAATGGCGGCTTTTTCCGCAAATGGTCCCGCGGCCTGTACACCAGGTGAACAACACCACCTACATTACCCCCATGCGTTTTGGCCCCCACCTGCTCGACGAGATTTTGCGCCGCACGGACATCGTCCAGCTCGTGGCGCGGCGGGTGAAGCTTGTCCGCAAGGGCCGCACCATGTGGGGCTGCTGCCCCTTCCACGCCGAAAAGTCGCCCAGCTTCAAGGTCGAGAACGAGCGGCGCATCTACAAATGCTTCGGCTGCGGCAAGGGCGGCAACGCCTTCCAATGGCTGATGGAGACCGAAGGCCTCTCCTTCCCGGAAAGCGTCGAGCGTCTGGCCGGCGACGCCGGCGTCGAGCTGCCCAAATGGACGCCGGAAGAAGAAGCGCGCGAGGAAAAGCGCAAATCGCTCTACGACGTGATCGAAGCGGCTTGCATCTTCTTCGAAGATCAGCTGCGTGGGACCGCCGGCGCGGCGGCGCGCGACTATCTGCGCGGCCGCGGCCTCAATGGCGATGTCGCCAAACAGTTCCGCCTCGGCTACGCGCCGTCCGGCGGCAATCCGCTGATCGAGCATCTGAAGACCAAGAACATCACGCTCGACGACATGGCCGCCGCCGGCCTGACGCGCCCGGCGGGCGACGGCCGCGGTCCGCGCGACTTCTTCTTCGACCGGCTGATGTTCCCGATTGCCGACGGGCGCGGCCGCGTCATCGCGTTCGGTGGCCGCGGTCTCTCGCCCGACGCCAAGCCCAAATACATCAACACCGGCGAGACCTCGCTCTTCTCCAAGGGCGAGCAGCTCTACAATTTCGCCACCGCGCGGAGCCACGGCATCAAGGCGCAGAGCATCGTCGTCGCCGAAGGCTATATGGACGTGATCGCGCTGGTGCGCGCCGGTTTCGCGCATGCCGTGGCGCCGCTCGGCACCGCGCTGACCGAGGACCAGCTGCATCTGCTATGGCGCGTCGCGCCCGAGCCGGTGATGGCGTTCGACGGCGACGCCGCTGGCCTCAATGCTGCGCACCGCGCCGCGCGTCTGGCGCTGCCGCATCTGAAGGCCGGCTATTCGCTGCGCTTCGCGTTCCTCCCCACCGGCGAGGATCCGGACTCGTTCCTGCGCGTCAACGGACCGGGCGCGATGAAGAAGGTGCTCGACGAAGCCTTGCCGCTCAGCCAGGTGCTGTGGCGGGTGGAGACCGAAGGCAAGGACTTCGCCACCCCCGAACGCCGCGCCGGCTTGGAGCGCGCGCTGGCCGAGATCACGGCTGCGATCGGCGACGGCAAGATCGCCGATTACTATCGCCGCGACTTCGAGCAGAAGGTCTTCGACGCCTTCAAGCGCCGTCCCGCGATGTCCAAGGGCGACTGGCAGCCCCGCCATGGCGGCAGGGATCCGCGCGGCCGCGCACCCTTGCGCGCTGTGCCCGGGTCGGGCGGGACCGTGTCGTCCGCAGTCAAGGCCAGTGTGCTCGCGCGCTCCGGCGCCCGGCGCCTGAAAGAGGCCGAGATCGCCGGCCTGCTGCTCGCCCAACCCGATTTGGGGCAGCGGCACAGCGAGCTTGTGGCGGAACTGCCGTTGTCGGACCCGCAGCTTGACAGCCTGCGCCGCCAGCTTCTAAACCTCGCCGCCTCCGGCTCCAGCCTTGAAAAACAGGGGTTTGAGAACCATCTGCACCGTCTGGGAATGGCCGATCTTGTTGCCCGCCTGCATGCGCGGGTCCAAGGCGAGCCGGCAGACGATGCCGGGGATTTCGAGGCCCGGTTCCTCAAAGCCGCCGGCGATCTGCGCGAAATGGCCGAACATGCCCCGGAGCGGGCCCGGGCCATGGAGCGTTTCAAGGCCGAAGGCACCGAGGAGAGCTGGAACGAGGCGCGAAGGCTGCTCGGTCCCGGCGAGTAGGAAGGCCTCGAACGGCTGCGGAAGGCCGCAAGGCAAAAAAAGCGATTCACTCGCCTCTATATAGGGGCCCCTTTTACGACGGACGGACGGCGTGGCGACCAAGACGGCGACTAAGAAACAGGCAAAACCCGTGAAAAAGCACGTTCCGGTCAAGCCGGCGGTGCCCAAAAAGGCTGCCGCCCCTGCCAAGCCGGCCGCCAAGCCTGCGGTCGCAGCCAAACCTGCCGCCAAGGCAGCCGCCGCCGCCAAGTCCAAGCCCGACACCAAGGCCGCTGCCAAGCCGGTCGCCGCCACCGCGCTCAAGCCCGGCCAGAAGCCCGCCGCTGCCCAGCCCACCGCCAAGGCCAACGGCAAGGCGCCGGTCAAGGTCGCCGCCAAGGCCGGCAAGCCGGGCGAGGAAACCCCGGGCGATGCCGACTCGCCGCTGCTCGACATGTCGGATGTCGGCGTCCGCAAGATGATCGCCAAGGCCAAGACCCGCGGCTATGTCACCTATGACGAGCTCAACAAGGTCCTGCCGTCCGACAAGGTCAGCTCCGAGCAGATCGAAGACACCATGTCGATGCTCAACGAGATGGGCATCAACGTCATCGAAAGCGAAGAGCAGGAAGAAGGCTCCGACGAGAACC
>CAYXMO010000258.1:0-4765 GCA_964465935.1 uncultured Rhizobium sp. | reverse complement strand
TCGGTCGAGATCGTCTCGTCGTCGCCATGGCTCCAGCCCAGGCGCAGCAGGTAGTTGCGCATCGTCTCGGGCAGATAGCCCATGTCGCGATAGGCCTCGACCGCCAGCGCTCCGTGGCGCTTGGAAAGCTTGGCCCCATCCGGCCCGTGGATCAGCGGCACATGGGCATAGATCGGGATCGGCCAGCCCATCTGCTCGATGATCTGCAGCTGCCGCGCCGCGTTGTTCAGGTGATCGGCGCCGCGGATGACATGTGTCACGCCCATGTCGTGGTCGTCGACCACCACCGCCAGCATGTAGGTCGGCGTGCCGTCGCTGCGCAGCAGCACCATGTCGTCAAGCTGGTCGTTCTGGAACGTGACGTCGCCCAGGACGACGTCGTGCACCACGGTCTCGCCGCTCTGCCGCGCCTTGAGTCGGATGACGTAGGGCGCGTCGCCGCCTTCAGCCGGATCGCGGCCGCGCCAGCGTCCGTCATAGCGCTGCGGCAGTTTCTGGTCTTTCTGCTGCGCCCGCATCGCATCGAGCTCGGCGGCGGTGGCGAAGCATTTGTAGGCCTTGCCCTCGGCGAGGAGCTGCTCGGCGACGGCGCGGTGCCGCCCGGCGCGGGCGAACTGGTAGACGGTCTGCCCGTCCCACTCGAGCCCCATCCACGCCATGCCGTTCAGGATCGCGTCGACCGCTTGCGGCGTCGAGCGCTCGCGGTCGGTGTCTTCGATGCGCAGCAGGAACGTGCCGCCTGTCCTTTTGGCGAAAAGCCAGTTGAACAGCGCCGTCCGCGCCCCGCCGATGTGGAGATAGCCGGTGGGCGAGGGCGCAAAGCGCAAAACGGGTTTTTTGTCGTCGGTCATTGTGCTTGGCTGGAGGTGGGGCCGCGTCCGGGGCCTGTGTCTAGCAGTCCGGTTTACATGGGGGTAGGGCTTTCAGCGCTGTTCCGGCGCAGCGAAGCGGACAGCGCGCCGGCGTTGGACTGGCGCGCGCTCGCCGCCTCGGCCTTGGCCGAACGCGACCGCTGGCCGCTGTGGCTGCCGGCCGCTTTCGCCGGCGGGATCGGCGTCTATTTCGCGCTGCCCTTCGAGCCGACGTTCGCCTGGGCTGTTCTGGCGGCGCTCGCGGGCGTGGCGGCGGTCTTTGCCGTCGCCGGCACGCATAATTCCGCGCTGCGCGTTGTCCTCTCGCTCATCGCCGCGCTCGCCTTCGGCTTTTGCGTCGCCAAGCTGCGCACCGACAGCGTCGCCGCGCCGGTGCTGTCGCGCCAGGCCGGACCCTTCGGCATCGACGCCCGGATCGAGCAGGCCGAGCCGAAAGGCAAGGGCATCCGCATGGTCCTGACCGACATCCAGGCCAAGCGCTTCACGGCAGAGACCATGCCGGTCCGCATCCGCGTCAGTGTCCGCGCCCAGACGCCGCTCCCGGCGCCCGGCAGCTGGGTCCATGTCACCGCGGTGCTGATGCCGCCGCCGGCCCCCGCTGCGCCGGGCGCCTACGATTTCGGGCGCGCTGCCTATTACAGCCGGATCGGCGCCGTCGGCTACGCTTATGGCCGCCCCAAGCCCATCGCGCCGCTGCGCGCCGACACCTTGCTCGAAAGCTGGAGCGCCGGCCTCGAACGCCTGCGCAATGCGATGACGCTGCGCATCCGCGACGTGATCCCCGGGCCCGAAGGCGCCATCGCCGCCGCCCTCATCACCGGCGAGCGCAGCAGCGTCGAGGATTCCGACGTCCAGGCCTATCGCGACTCCGGCCTGATGCATGTGCTGTCGATCTCGGGCCTGCACCTGGCGCTGGCCGGCGGCTTGTTCTTCTGGGTGTTGCGCGCGCTGCTCGCCGCGATCCCCGCCATCGCGCTGCGCTATCCGATCAAGAAATGGGCCGCCGTCGCGGCGCTGGGCGGCGCCACCTTCTATCTTCTGATCAGCGGCTGCGAGGCGCCGGCGATGCGCTCCTGGATCATGCTCGCCTTGATGTTCACCGCCATCCTGTTCGACCGCCCTGCCATCACCATGCGCACCGTCGCCATCGCCGCCGCGCTCCTCCTTGCCATCGAACCGGAGAGCCTGCTCGAACCGGGTTTCGAGATGTCTTTCGCCGCCGTGATCGCGCTGGTCGCGTTCGGCGAATGGGAATTGTCGCGGCCGCGCGGCGACGCCCCCAACACCATCCCGCGCCGCATCTGGCGCTACCTCACAGGTATCGCCGTCGCCAGCATCGTCGCCGGCCTCGCCACCGCGCCCTTCGTGATCTTCCATTTCGGACGCTCGTCGCAATACGGCATCCTGGCCAACCTCCTGTCGCTGCCGATTGCCAGTTTCGTGATCATGCCGGCCGCCACGGCGGCGATGGTGCTGATGCCGTTCGGCCTCGACCGCCTGCCGCTGCTCGCGATGGGCAAGGGCGTCGCGATGATGAGCGCGGTGGCGCACTGGGTCGCAAGCCTCCCCGGCGCGACGACCTCCTTCGCCGTCTGGCCGCTCGCTGCCCTGCTGCCCGTCGCGTTCGGCGGCCTGTGGCTGACCTTGTGGCGGCGGTCATGGCGCTGGTTCGGCCTTGCCCCCATCGGGCTCGGTTTGGCGCTGGCCTATGTCGCCGTGCCGCCCGATCTGCTGATCGCGCGCGACGGTCTGACCGTGGCGCTGCGGACGCCGAACGGCTCGCTGAAACTGTTGCGCCAGCCCAAGGACAAGTATTCGGCCGCCGAGTGGCTGAAGCGCGACGGCGATTCCAGCGATCCGGAAAATGCC
The DNA here is from genome assembly GCA_964465935.1 of uncultured Rhizobium sp. Classification (GTDB taxonomy): domain Bacteria; phylum Pseudomonadota; class Alphaproteobacteria; order Micropepsales; family Micropepsaceae; genus Rhizomicrobium. Next base: position 2,024 of record CAYXMO010000258.1, on the reverse strand, counting down.
ATCGCCACGGACGCCGACGGCGTGCATTGCGATCCGCTGGGGTGCCTGGCTCGCACGCCATCCGGTCTCGTCATCGCCGACATTTCGCGCGTCGACGCCTTGGAGGAAGACTGCGCCGCCGCCGCGATCGTCGTCGCGTCGGTGCCGACCCGCCGCCATTGCACGGGACCGCAGCTCGTCATCGACCGCTTCGACGTCGCGCGCAGCAACGGCTACGCCGTCTGGTTCGGGCCGCCGCTGCGGACCTTAAGCGTCGAGCAGGAACGTGGCGCGCGCCCTTGGAGCGCGCCACCACCTCAATACCGCCGGATCAGGCCCACCAGCTTGCCCTGGATGCGCACCCGGTCGGCGCCGTAGAGCCGCGTCTCATAGGCGGGATTGGCCGCCTCCAGCGCGATCGAGTCGCCGCGCCGGCGCAGCCGCTTCAGCGTCGCTTCCTCATTGTCGACCAGCGCCACCACGATCTCGCCGGTGTTCGCCACATCGGCTTCCATGATGATGACGGTATCGCCGTCCAGGATGCCGGCATTGATCATCGAGTCGCCAGTGACTTCGAGCGCGTAGTGATCGCCGCGCCCCAGCATGCCGCCCGGCACCGGCACCTCGCCGACCTTATTCTGCAGTGCCGCAATCGGCGTGCCCGCCGCGATGCGTCCGACCATCGGCACGCTCACCGCGTTTTCACCGTCGCCGACCGCGCGGCGCGGCCCGCCGGCCATGCGCGCGTCGGTCGAAATCCGGTTCTCGCCCCGTCCGTGCCGCGGCGCGGCGCGCTGCGACTGGCTGCGCGTCGTCGCCGGACGCAGCGTGTCGGAGACGTTGTCCGGCAGCTTCATGATCTCAAGCGCCCGCGCCCGCTTCTCCATCCGGCGCAGGAAGCCGCGCTCCTCTAGCGCCGTGATCAGGCGGTGGATGCCCGACTTGGATTTCAGGTCGAGGGCGTCCTTCATCTCGTCGAAGGACGGCGGCACGCCGGACTCCCGGATCCGTTCATGGATGAACATCAGGAGTTCGTATTGCTTGCGGGTCAGCATGGGTTCCATGTCCTCTCGATGGCAGCGCCCAAATCAGGGCGAACAAAGCCGAAACATGGAGAATCGTTCTACTTTAGTTCTTTCGGAGCGTCAACGCGCAATATCTTGAGAAAAGCAGGGGTTCCCGGAACGGGACGCACCCTTGAGCCGTTCACAGGGCCGGAGAGGGCGCTACCCCTACTGGGAGACCAACCCATGACGAAGATTCGCAAACTGATGACCACAGGCGCCGTGGCCGCGATGCTCGGCATCGGCGCGCTCGCCGCGACGACCACCGCCGCGGAAGCCCGCACCGTCTGCAACCGCTATGGCGATTGCTGGCACGAATACGGCGATCGTTACGACTATCCCCCCACGCTGGGCGTGCGCTTCTACGGCGATTCGTGGCGTCACCGCTCGTGGCATGATCGCGACCACTACGGCCGCTATCACTGGCGCGACCGCCACGATGGCCGCGGCTACTGGCGCAACGGCATCTGGATCACGTTCTAACACGATGTGAGCCAGGAGAGAGCGGGCTTCGGCCCGCTCTTTTTTTTAATCCAGCGGCAGGATGGAAACCTTCTCGCCGGCGAGCGCCGCCGGCGCATGCGGTTTGCGGATGATGAGGGCGTCGGCACGCGCCAGGATGCCGAGCATCGACGAGTCCTGCACCGCGAACGGCGCGACGAAGCGCTCGCCGTCCCGCATCTCGATCCGCGCACGCAGATAGTCCTGCCGCGCATCGTTCTCCTTCAGATCGCTTGCCAAAGTCGCGCTCACTTGCCCGGCTTCGTCCGTGGTGCCCAGCATCGCGGCGATGGCGGGGCGCAGGAACAGCATTGCGCAGACCAGCGTCGACACCGGATTGCCCGGCAGGCCGAGAAGCGGCGTGTTGCCGAGCTTGCCGAAGATCAGCGGCTTGCCCGGCCGCATCGCGATCTTCCAGAAATCGAGCGCGAAGCCGCGCGGCCCCAGCGCCTTCTGCACCAGGTCGTGATCGCCGACCGA
>CAYXMO010000257.1:0-4798 GCA_964465935.1 uncultured Rhizobium sp. | reverse complement strand
GGCGAAAGCGGCGGACGAAAGCAGCAGGGCTGCGGCGAGAGCAAGATGCGAAAGCTTCATGAGGGGACTCCGTTGGGGACTTGCGTTGAACGTCCGGACACGGCCTCTCCGTCGTGGCGGGACGCGGCACATGCCGCCGGATTCATGGTAGGAATGCGGCAAGGGCTGCGGGGATCGCGATGAACTTTCCTTCACGACGCGGATTTTTGTCGTCGAGTGTCGCGTGCCTCGCGATGGCCACACTTTCACAGCCGCGCGCAAGTTCCGCCGCAGCGCCGTTCGTCCTCTACAAGGGGCCGGGTCCGATCGAGTTGGGCATCGGTGCGACGCATGTTCAGCTCAGTCCGGCCTGGTTGGGCGCGGTGAACATGATCGATCCGCGCTTCACGCTGTCGCTGACGGGCCTGTCCGAGCGCAGCCCGGCAGGCGTGCACTACGATGTCTATCTGGATCATGGCGACTCGCCGCTTCTGAGCCCACGTCCATCGCATCGCGCCGGACGCTTGGTTTTCGACACCGGCGACAAGCGCTTCGACGTTACCGCCATCCTGCTTCGACTGCCCATGGACGCGGAAAACTTGACGCTCAGCCTTATCCCCTCCGGCAGGCCCGACCCCGCTGCGGTGCCGAGAATCGGCGCTCTCGCCATCGTCCTGTGAGCATCCTGCGACCCTATGGCCGCGCTTGTGCGGCTGGCGGTCTTTTTTTTCCTGCCCTTGGCCTGTAGAGGTGGCCCGGCACTCCTCGGAACCCTGCCATGACCGCGATCATCGACATCACCGGCCGCGAGATTCTCGACAGCCGCGGCAACCCGACGGTGGAAGTCGATGTCCGGCTGGAAGACGGCGCGCTCGGCCGCGCCGCTGTGCCGTCCGGTGCCTCCACGGGCGCGCATGAGGCGGTCGAACTGCGCGACGGCGGCAAGCGCTACGGCGGCAAAGGAGTCGAGAAGGCGGTCGCCGCCGTCAATGGCGAGATTTTCGACACGCTGTGCGGCATGGAAGCCGAAGATCAGATCCGCCTCGATAAGCTCATGTGCACGCTCGACGGCACCGCGAACAAATCGCGCCTCGGCGCCAACGCCATTCTCGGCGTCTCGCTCGCCGTCGCCAAGGCGGCGGCACAGGCCGCGAAGCTGCCGCTCTACAAATATGTCGGCGGCGCCAAGGCACAGACGCTGCCGGTGCCGATGATGAACATCATCAATGGCGGCGTGCACGCCGACAATCCGATCGACTTCCAGGAATTCATGATCATGCCGGTCGGTGCGCCGAGTTTCCGCGAGGGGCTGCGCATGGGCGCCGAGGTCTTCCACACCCTCAAGAAGGCGCTGCACGACGCCGGTCACAACACCAATGTCGGCGACGAGGGCGGCTTTGCCCCGAATCTCAAGAGCCCCGACGAAGCGCTCAGCTTCATCGCCACATCGGTCGAGAAGGCCGGCTACAAGCTGGGTGAGGACATCTACTTCGCGCTCGACCCCGCCTCGACCGAGTTCTTCAAGAACGGCAAGTACGAATTGGAAGGCGAGGGCAAGTCGCTGACGCCCGAGCAGATGGTCAAGGTCTACGAAGACCTGTGCAAACGCTATCCGATCGTCTCCATCGAAGACGGCATGGCCGAGGACGATTGGGACGGCTGGGCCGGCATCACCAACGCCATCGGCAAGAAGGTCCAGCTCGTCGGCGACGATCTGTTCGTGACCAACGCCAAGCGCCTCGCCGAAGGCATCAAGAAGGGCGTGGCCAACGCCATCCTGATCAAGGTCAACCAGATCGGCTCCCTCACCGAGACGCTCGACGCCGTCGATCTCGCGCAGCGCAGCGCCTATCGCGCCGTGATGTCCCACCGCTCCGGCGAGACCGAGGACAACACCATCGCCGACCTCGCGGTCGCGACCAATTGCGGCCAGATCAAAACCGGCTCGCTGGCGCGCTCGGACCGGCTCGCCAAGTACAACCAGCTCCTGCGCATCGAGGAGCAACTCGGCGACCAAGCAACCTACGCGGGAAAATCCGTCCTGAAGACCTAACGCCCGGTTGCGGAACCTGTTATAGTGATGGGTATGAAAGACAGCGATCTCGAAGCACTCTTTGCCCGCATCCGCACTTGGCCGCCAGAGTGGCGGCAATATACGGCAGGTACCTTGCGTTCCATCGAGCAGATGATGGCGCTTGACGGCATGAGGTTTTTGGCAAGCGAAGAAGAGCAAGCCGAAATTCTGGCCGAGTTTGCCGATGGCGGTGCCTTGGCCGGTCCGAAGGCGGCTTCGGATCGTTCCCGTCGTTCGCGGTGACAAAGACAACTATTCTTTTGAGGGCGGAGCGCGAGATCGAAGATATCCGCGGCTACATCGCCCGCGACAATCCATTGGCGGCCGAAGCCGTCGTCGCGCGAATCCACGAAGCCATCGAGAGTTTGACGAGGCACCCGCGCATGGGTCACGAAACAGTCTCGCACGGGTTGCGCATGTTTGTCGGCCTTTTCCTTATCTGATTTTCTATCGCTACCGCGTCCGGGCCGACGAACTCTGTATCGAGCGCGTTCGTCATTCGGGCCGTCGCCGCCCCGCTTTGCGCGAGGAAGCGCAGGAGTTTCGCCGCCCCGCGATGTCTTAACGCTTGCGGTTGCAGCTTTAACGATAAACTTCTTGACCCGCCGAATCAGTTCGTGATTCGGTCAGGCATGCGAATCAGACGCAGCGTGACCCGTATCTTTGCCCTCTCCGTGCTGCCGGCGATCACCTGCGCCGTCATCGCTTACTTCGGCTATTACGCGATCTGGGGCGAGCGCGGCATGCTGGCGCTCTCCGATACGCAGGCCCGCCTTGGCGTCGAACGCGAACTGTTGACCCAGGCACAGGGCGACCGCGCCCGGCTTGAACACCGCATCGCCCTGATGCGCCCGGGGTCCGCCGACCCCGATCTGATCGAGGAACTCGCCCGCAGCCAGCTCATGATCGGCGCCCCGGGACAGGTGGCGGTTCGGCGCCCGGCGCACTAAGCTCTGACAATCCGTCAACGCTTGCCAATTGAGGCGGCGCTTGCCAAAACGCGCCATGACACGCCCCACCCCAGCGCACACAAAGGCCGCACCCCGATGACCGCGCCGCAGACGGCCCCGGAAACCGGTGTCAAGGCCGCCGGTTTGGGGTCCAATTCCGCTTCGCTGAAGAAATTCTACGCCGACATGCTGCTGATCCGGCGCTTCGAGGAGAAGGCCGGCCAGCTTTACGGCATGGGCCTGATCGGCGGCTTCTGCCACCTCTATATCGGCCAGGAAGCGGTCGTGGTCGGCATGAACGCGGCGCAAAGGGACGGCGACCAGGTCATCACCGCCTATCGCGACCACGGCCACATGCTCGCCTGCGGCATGGACCCCAAGAGCGTGATGTCGGAACTCACCGGCCGCGCCACCGGCTATTCCAAGGGCAAGGGCGGCTCGATGCACATGTTCAGCGCCGAGAAGAAGTTCTACGGCGGCCACGGCATCGTCGGCGCCCAGGTGCCGCTCGGCACCGGCCTTGCCTTCGCCAACAAATATCGCGGCAACAACCAAGTCAGCATCACCTATTTCGGCGACGGTGCCTCGAACCAGGGCCAGGTCTACGAAGCCTTCAACATGGCCGAGCTCTGGAAGCTCCCCGTCGTCTATGTGATCGAGAACAACCAGTACGCCATGGGCACCAGCGTCGAGCGCTCCAGCGCCGAGACCCATTTTTACAAGCGCGGCTCCTCCTTCAACATCCCGGGCAAGCAGGTCGACGGCATGGACGTCGAAGCCGTGCACGCCGCCAGCCTCGATGCGCTCGAACATTGCCGCGCCGGCAACGGCCCCATCATTCTCGAAATGAAGACCTACCGCTATCGCGGCCACTCGATGTCCGACCCCGCCAAGTACCGCACCCGCGAAGAAGTCACCGCGGTGCGCGAGAAGCGCGATCCCATCGAGCATCTCGGCCTCAAGCTGATCGCCAACAAGCTCGCTACCGAAGACGACCTCAAGCAGATCGACAAGGACATTCGCTCGGTCGTGAACACCTCCGCCGAGTTCGCCACCGAAAGCCCCGAGCCGGCACCCGCCGAGCTCTACACCGACGTGCTGGCCTGACCGATGTCCATCCAGATCCTCATGCCCGCGCTGTCGCCCACCATGGAAGAGGGCAAGCTCGCCAAATGGCTGGTCAAGGAAGGCGACGCCGTTAAGTCGGGCGACATCCTGGCCGAGATCGAGACCGACAAGGCGACGATGGAGTTCGAAGCCGTCGATGAAGGCAAGATCGGCAAGCTGCTGGTGCCCGAAGGCACCGAAGGCGTGAAGGTCAACCAGCCCATCGCGACGCTGCTCGGCGATGGTGAGTCTTCGTCCCTCGGGACGCAGCCTGCGGCTGCTCCTCGGGATGACGCACCCAAGGCCAAATCGGAACCGAAAGCTGAGATCATCGCACCTGCGCGTCATCCTGAGGTGCCGCGGCAGGCGGCCCCGAAGGATGATGAGATTCCCGCCGGTACCGAAATGGTCACTATGACCGTCCGCGAAGCCTTGCGCGACGCTATGGCCGAGGAAATGCGCCGCGACGACACCGTCTTCCTGATGGGCGAGGAAGTCGCGCAGTATCAGGGCGCCTACAAGGTCAGCCAGGGCCTGCTCGACGAATTCGGCGCCCGCCGTGTCATCGACACCCCGATTACCGAGCACGGCTTCGCCGGCCTCGGCGTCGGTGCCGCCTTCGCGGGCCTGCGTCCCATCGTCGAGTTCATGACCTGGAATTTCGCGATGCAGGCGATCGACCAGATCA
>CAYXMO010000256.1:0-4821 GCA_964465935.1 uncultured Rhizobium sp. | reverse complement strand
GGAGGGCGCGCCGCATGACCGCGCTGTGGACATCGGAAGAGGCACAAGGCGCCACGCTCGGCATTCCCGGCCGCGCCTTCGAGGTGAACGGCCTCTCCATCGACACCCGCACGCTGAAGAAGGGCGATCTCTTCGTCGCGCTCAAGGGTGACAGTCGCGACGGCCACGACTTCGTCAAAGCCGCGTTCGACGCCGGCGCCGGCGCCGCGCTGGTCAGCCGCGAGCCGCACGGGCTTGGCCCGGATGCCGCGCTGCTCACCGTCGCCAACACCCAGCGCGGCCTCGAAGACCTCGCCGTCGCGGCGCGCGCTCGCTCCTCGGCTAGGATCGCCGCCGTCACCGGCAGCGCCGGCAAGACCACGACCAAGGAACTGCTGCGCCATGCGCTGGGCGCGCTCGGCACGACCCATTGCTCGGCGGCGTCCTACAACAACCATTGGGGCGTGCCGCTCAGCCTCGCGGCGCTGCCGCGCGATGCCAAATACGGCGTGTTCGAAGTCGGCATGAACCATTTCGGCGAACTGCGGAACCTGGTGAACTTCGTGCGCCCGCATGTTGCCCTGGTCACCACCATCGCCCCGGCGCATCTGGAATTCTTCGGCTCTTGCGAAGCCATCGCCGACGCCAAGTCGGAAGTCTTCGAGAGCCTCGTCCCCGGTGGCGCCGCGCTGATCCCCGCCGACAGCGCTTATGCTGATCGCCTTGTCGCCCGTGCCCGCCAGGCCCATGTCGCCCGTATCTTGAAATTCGGCGAGAAGGCCGGCAGCGACGCGCGCCTCGTCGCTTACGAAGAAATCTCCGGCGGCAGCCACGTCAAAGCCGACATCTGCGGCGTGCCCGTCGATTTCCGCCTCGGCGCGCCCGGCAAGCACATCGCCCAGAACGCCATCGGCGCGCTGCTCGCCGTCGCGATGCTCGACGGCGATGTGCTCAACGCCGCCGCCGCGCTCAAGGGCTTCGAAGCGCTCAAAGGCCGCGGCGCGCGTTTCAGTGCCGGTGGCGTCGACGTGATCGACGAGAGCTACAACGCCAACACCGCTTCCATGGCCGCGGCGCTGGCGCTGCTCGGCGCCGCCAAAGGCCGCCGCATCGCCGTGCTCGGCGACATGCTGGAGATGGGGCCAGACGGTGCGGTGCACCACGCCTCGCTCGCCGCGCCGATCGAGGCGGCGCGCGCCGACCTCGTCTTCCTCAATGGGACGCAGATGAAAGCGCTGTGGGACGTGCTGCCGGCGTCGCGCCGCGGCGCCTGGGCCCAGACATCCGCCGAGCTCGCCCCGCTACTCGTCGCGGCGCTGAAGGCCGGCGACACCGTGCTGGTCAAGGGTTCCAACGGCAGCAAGATGGCCGTGATAGTCGACGCGCTGAAAGCGCGGGGGGCGTAAAAAGGTATGCTGTATTATCTGTCCCTTCTCACTCATATGGACCAGTTGGCGGTCTTCCGGCTGTTCGGCTACCTCACCTTCCGCGCCGGCGGCGCCGTGATCACCGCGCTCATCCTCGCCTTCATCGTCAACGGCTCGCTGATCCAGTGGCTGAAGGTCAAGCAGGGCAAGGGCCAGCCGATCCGCAGCGACGGCCCCCAGCGCCACATCGTCGAGAAGGCCGGCACCCCGACCATGGGCGGCTTGCTGATCCTGCTGCCCTGGATCGTCTCCACCATCTTGTGGGCGAACATTTCCAACAAATATGTCTGGATCGTGCTCTTCGTCACCGTCGCCTATGGCGCGCTCGGTTTTGCCGACGACTATCTGAAGGTTTCCAAGCGTTCGTCCGACGGCGTCAGCGGCCGCATCCGTCTGGTCGTCGAGTTCGGCGTCGCCTTCCTCGCGGTCTGGGCGCTGATGCAGATCGACAACACCTCGCTGGTCGGCATGCTGACCGTGCCGTTCTTCAAATCCTTCGCGATCCCGTTCGGCATCTTCTTCGTCGTGGTCGGCGGCATCGTCATCGCCGGCGCCGCCAACGCGGTGAATTTCACCGACGGCCTCGACGGCCTCGCCATCGTGCCGGTGATGATCGCGGCCTCGACCTTCCTCTTGATCGCCTATCTCGTCGGCAATGTGAACTTCTCCAAGTATCTGGAGCTCGTCTATGTCCGCGACACCGGCGAACTGATGGTCTTCCTCGCCGCCCTGGTCGGCGCCGGCCTCGGCTTTCTCTGGTACAACGCCCCGCCCGCCATGGTGTTCATGGGCGACACCGGTTCTCTTCCTCTGGGAGGCGCGCTCGGCGCCGTCGCGGTCGCGGTCAAGCATGAGATCGTGCTCTTTATCGTCGGCGGCCTGTTCGTGGTCGAGACCGTGTCGGTCATTGTCCAGGTCATCTCGTTCAAGACCACCGGCAGGCGCGTCTTCCGCATGGCGCCGATCCACCACCATTACGAGCAGCTCGGCTGGAAAGAGCCCACCATCGTCATCCGCTTCTGGATCGTCGCCGTGGTCCTCGCCCTGGTCGGCCTCGCCACCTTGAAGCTGCGGTAGGCCATGATCGCAGCGCGCGCCTTCGCTCACGCCGACGTCGCCGTCTTCGGACTGGCGCGCACCGGCATGGGTGCGATCCGCGCGCTGAAAGCCGCCGCCGCCCGCGTCCATGCCTGGGACGACAACGAAGCGGCGCGCCGCGAGGCCGAGGCCGCCGGCGCTATCGTGCTGCCTTTCGCGCAATGGCCGTGGGACCGGCTCAAAGCGCTGGTGCTCTCGCCCGGCGTGCCGCTGACGCATCCGGCGCCGCACGACATCGTGCTCAAGGCCAAATCCGCCGGCGTCGAGGTGATCGGCGACATGGAAGTCTTCGCGCGCGAGATCGGCGCCGATCCCGCCATTCCCGGCCGCGCCCCCGTCATCGCCATCACCGGCACCAACGGCAAGTCGACCACCACCGCCCTGATCGGCCATATCCTTCAGCAGAACGGCTTCGACGTGCAGGTCGGCGGCAATATCGGCAAGGCCGTGCTCGATCTCGAACCGCCCGGTGCCAAGACGATCTATGTGCTGGAGCTATCGTCCTATCAGATCGATCTCGCGCCGGGCCTGGTGCCCGACGTGTCGGTGCTCTCCAACATCACGCCCGACCACATCGACCGCCATGGCAGCCTGGAGAACTACGCCGCCGTGAAGGCGCGCCTGCTCAAGCAGACCTCCAAGTCCGGCCAGATCGTCATCGGCGTCGACGACGCGCTGACCTCGGCGATCTTCACCCGCCATGCCGGCAATGGCGGTACCACCGCCGTGCCCGTGTCCGTCGGCAAGGTGCTCGGCCGCGGCGTCTTCGTCGTCGACGGCACGCTCTATGACGCGCAGGGCCAGCGCGCGACCAAGGTCATGGACCTTGCCGCCGCCACGCACCTGCCCGGCGCCCACAATTGGCAGAACGCCGCGCTCGCCTATGCCGCGACCAGGGCCTATATCCGCGACAGCCGCGCCATCGCCGAAGCCATCGCCGATTTCCCCGGCCTGGCCCATCGCATGGAAGAGGTCGGCCGCATCGGCTCTGTCCGTTTCGTCAACGACTCCAAGGCGACCAACGCCGACGCGGCAGGGCGCGCGCTCGCCTGCTATCCCGACATCTTCTGGATCGCCGGCGGCAAGGCGAAGGAGGGCGGCATCGAAAGCCTCAAATCCTTCTTCCCCCGCATTCGCAAGGCCTATCTCATCGGCGATGCCGCCGATGCCTTCGCCGTGACGCTCGGCACTGACGTTGCCCACGACAAGTCCGGCACGCTCGCCGCCGCCGTCCGCGCCGCCGCCGCCGATGCCGCGCTGTCTGGCCTGCCGGCGCCGGTCGTGCTGCTGTCGCCGGCCTGCGCTTCGTTCGACCAGTTCAAGGATTTCGAGCAGCGCGGCGACGCCTTCCGCGCCGCCGTCGCGGAGCTTCGCGCCCATCCCGTGCGGGAGGCGTCATGAACTCCAGAGCCGACCGCGGCACCTATGCCTCCTGGTGGTGGACCATCGACCGCGTCGCGCTGCTGCTGATGCTGGCGCTGATCACCATCGGGCTGATGCTCGCCTTCGCCGCCAGCCCGGCCGCGACCGGCGGACCGCTGACCGCCGGCGACTTCCGCTACACCGCCAAGCAGATCCTGTTCGCCGCCATCGCCGCCGGCATCCTCGGCGGCACGTCGGTGCTGTCGCTGCAGCAGCTCAAGCTGTTCGCCGCCGTCACCTTCGCCTGCGCTCTGATCGGGTCGGGCCTCGTCCTGATCATGGGCAGCGAGGTCTATGGCGCCAAGCGCTCCATCGAGCTCGGCTTGTTCTCGCTGCAGCCGTCGGAGTTCCTCAAGCCCGGCTTCGCGGTGCTCGCCGCCGCGATCATAGCCGACCGCCAGGCGCTGCCGCTGCCCAAGCCGGTGGTGACGCTGCTGCTGATCCTGCCCGCCATCGCCATCCTCTTGAAGCAGCCCGATGTCGGCCAGACCACCCTGCTGATCGCGCTGTGGGCGGCGCTGCTGTTCTTCTCCGGCACGCCGCTCAAATGGATGGGCGCGCTCGCCGGCGGCGGCATCACGCTCGGCTTGGCGGCCTATGCGCTGTTCCCGCACGTGCATCACCGCATCGACCAGTTCTTCAATCCCACCGACACCGGCTACCAGACGGGTCTCGCGCTCAAGGCCTTCGCCCATGGCGGCCTCACCGGCGTCGGCCCCGGCGCCGGCACGATCAAATACCGCATTCCCGAGGCCCATTCCGACTTCATATTCGCCGTCGCAGGCGAGGAGTTCGGCCTCATCCTGTGCGGCGTCATCGCCGTGCTGTTCGCGGTGCTCACCATCCGCATCCTGCTGCGCTCGGCCGAGCAGCGCGACCGCTTCTCGCAGCTCGC
>CAYXMO010000255.1:1539-4829 GCA_964465935.1 uncultured Rhizobium sp. | reverse complement strand
GCGGCGCCGTTGCGGATTTCGGCGTTGCGGTGCTGGCGGTAGAGGCTGCGCGTCGTGGCGTAGAGGTCCACCGAGGTGCGCTCGATCTGGTCGAGCGTGTCGACGTTGCGGGCGCGGACATCGACGATGTTGAGCACGGTGCGGGCCAGCATGTGCGTCGTCGAGTTGTTCCACTTCATGTAGGTGAAGGGGTCCATCGCGACATCGCCGCCCACGCCCACCAGGTCGCGCGGGTTGCTCGGTCCGGCGAAGGGCAGCACCAGATAGGGGCCTTCGTCGGCGCCCCAGACGCCCAGGGTCTGGCCGAAATCCTCGTCATGGCGCGGGATGCCGATCTTGCCGGCGAAGTCGACGAGGCCGCCCAGGCCCAGCGTCGAATTGACCACGGCGCGGCCCAGCGTCTGGCCGGCGCGGGTGGTCTCGCCCTGCAGCAGGTCGTTGGCGAAGATCACCGGCGAGTCGAGATTGTCGAGGAAATTGTGGATGCCGTCGCGCGCCACGGCGGGGACGACGGTGTTGTAGCCGACCGCGACAGGGCGGGCGACGGCGTGGTCGAAGGTCTGGTCGAGCGCGAAGATCGAGCGGTTGGTCTGCTCGTAGGGATCGTTCTGGCCGCTCGGATCGGTCGAGGCACAGCCGGCCAGCGAAACCGCCGTCACGAAAACCGCGAGAATGGATGCCGTCCGCTTCATGCCCCTACCAATAGTCCGTCTTTGCTTTCAGAATCACCAACGCGGTTAATATAACTCAGGATATTGGGTTTGGTGCCGGGCTCCGGCAAGGGGCCGCGACGAGGTGTCCGACCGCGCTGTGATCGTCATATGCCGCCGTACCACTGATAGCCCTGGTCTTCCCAATAGCCGCCTTTTCCGCCGCCGATACGGTCGAAACGCTCAACCAGTTCAATCCGCTGCACGTATTTGGGCATTTTGTAGCCAAGCTGCCTCTCGGCGCGCAGCCGCAGGGGCGCACCGTGTTCGACGGGCAACACCTGACCGTTCAGTTCATAGGCAAGAATTGTCTGTGGATGGGTGGCTTCGAGCAGGTCCAGGCTTTCGTAGTAGAACGGCGGGGCGATGAGATTGCCTTTGGCGTCGACATCGACCTCGCCCATCGGGTCGGCGCAGTAGAACACGACGTAGCGCGCCTGCGGCTTGGGCTTGGCCATGGCGAGGATCAGCTGCAGCGGCGCGCCCTTCCACTCCCCGATGCAGCTCCAGCCCTCGACGCAATCGTGGCGCGTGATCTGGCTGCGGGCCGGCAGCGCCTTGATGTCGGCGACGGAAAGCTTGAGCGGGGTCTCGACCAGGCCGCCGACCGGCACGATCCAGTCCTTGAAGTTGGCGGCGAGGTGGACGTTGTAATCATTGGTGTTGGGATTGAGCGTGCCGTTGGCGCGGAACACCGGCGCGATATCGGCCTTGGAATATTCGGGCGCCAGCGAATGGCCGCCGGCGAACAGGCGCTGGGCGCGGCGGGTCAGGCCCTCGACTTCGCCGAGCAGGTCGACGGCCCATTTGGAATTGGCGATGCCGTCGCAGCCGGCGAGCACCAGCGTGCTGGCGAGCGCGGCGCTGCGCCCTAAGAAGCGGCGGCGGGGCAGGCCGTCAGACATCGCCGCCCTCCTTCTCGATTCCGAAGCGTCCGGTGATCATCGAGCGCAAGCCGTTCCACGGATGCGACAGCAGCAGCGCCGCCATGTGGACGACGAAGAAGCCGAGGAACGAGAACGCGACCAGGAAATGGATGGTGCGGGCGCTCTGGCGTCCGCCGAACACCCAGACCAGGAAGGGAAAGACGCTGTCCATGGTCGGCGACATGGTGAGGCCGGTGAGCACGATCAGCGGGCCGAACACGAAAATGACGATGAAATAGGTCAGCTTCTGAATGCCGTTATAGTGCTTGGCGGCCTCGCCCTTGGGGAATTGCAGCTTGGCATGGGTGACGATCTCGTGCGGCAGCGCCTGGATGTCCTGCTTGGTCGGCACCAGCTCTCGCTTGGCATGGCCGCTCCAGAAGATATAGGCGAAATAGGCGAGGCCGTTGATCACCAGCAGCCACGCGAACGCGAAATGCCACAGCCGCCCCAGCGCCAGGTTCGGCGAGGCCGACGGGATGGTTGCCCATTCGGGAAAGCCGCGCACGCCCTTGACGCCGTCGGTGTCGGAGACGCCGAAGACGCCGTCGGTGTCGAACTTCCACGGGCCCAGCACCGTGACGCCCCAATAGTTGTCGGCGGTGCCCTCGGCGCGCATCGCCAGGAACGGGTGATCGAAATCGGCGGCGTTGCCCCAATAGAGCGCAGGATGGGCGTTGAAGATCTGCAGGCCCGTCAGCAGCATCACGAACAGGCAGATGGCGTTGATCCAGTGCAGCAGGCGCACCGGGATGGTGTGGCGGTAGAACTGGTAGCTCGGCTTGCGGGGCGGCAAGCGCAGCGCGGCGCGGAGGCGGTCGACGACGCCGTCCGTATCGTTCCCCTGCGTCACCGCTTCGCTCATGCGCCTTGGGCCTTGAATCGCGGCCTCTTATAGCAGGCCCACGCTCCCAGTTCGCCGCAGTTGCCCAATTCGTTACAGGCTTTCAATATCGCGCCGTCAGGGCCCGCGCAGAGGCCCGATCTTCAGGGAGGACGCGATGGCCAAGCTCGCCCGGGACGGCGTCGACATCTACTACGAGACCCATGGCGACGGGCCGGTGATCCTGCTCAGCCACGGCTATTCGGCGACCGCCGAGATGTGGAAAGGCCAGATCGCGCCGCTGTCCAAGGCGCACAAGCTGGTCCTGTGGGACATGCGCGGCCACGGCCAGAGCGACTATCCGGACAGCCAGGACGAATACAGCGAGGAGAAGACGGTCGCCGACATGGCGGCGCTGCTCGACGCCGCCGGCGCGAAAAGCGCGATCATCGGCGGGTTGTCGCTCGGCGGCTACATGTCGCTGGCGTTCCACGCGACCCATCCCGAGCGCGTCCAGGCGCTGCTGATCATCGACACCGGGCCGGGCTTCAAGAAGGACGAAGCGCGCGAAGGCTGGAACCAGAACGCGCGGCGTACGGCGGAGCGCTACGAGAAGGAAGGCCTGGGACAGCTGGGCGGCGGCAGCGCCGAGCGGCGCACCGCGCGGCACCGCGACGCGACGGGTCTGGCGCGCGCCGGGCGCGGGATGCTGACGCAGAAGAACGCGCGGGTGATCGAGAGCCTGCCGGGGATCAAGGTGCCGTCGCTGGTCGTGGTCGGCGAGAAGGATACGCCGTTTCTCGCCGCCTCCGATTACATGACGGTGAAGAT
>CAYXMO010000255.1:0-1439 GCA_964465935.1 uncultured Rhizobium sp. | reverse complement strand
GTCAAAGGCAAGGTTGCGCTCGTCACCGGCGGCGCCAGCGGCATCGGGCGGGCGAGCGCGCTGCTGCTCGCCAGGGAAGGCGCCGCGGTGGCCGTCACCGACATCCAGGACGATGCCGGCAAGGACGTGGTCGCGGCGATCAGACAAGCCGGCGGCGACGCGATCTTCCTGCACCACGACGTCGCCGACGAGGCGGCCTGGGAGAGCGTGGTGGCTGAGGTCAAGGCGCGCTTCGGGCGGCTCGACGTGCTGGTCAACAATGCCGGCATCGCGATCACCGGCTCGGTGCTGACGATGACGCTGGCCGATTGGCGGCGGCAGCAGGCGATCAATCTCGACGGCGTGTTTCTGGGGGTCAAGCATTCGCTGCCGCTGATGCGCGCCGGCGGCGGTGGTTCTATCGTCAACATCTCGTCGCTGGCCGGGCTTAAAGGTTCGGCGACGCTGGCCGGCTATTGCGCCACCAAGGGCGGGGTGCGGCTCTTCACCAAGGCGGTGGCGATGGAATGCGGCGCGGCGCGCGACGGCGTGCGCGTCAATTCGGTGCATCCGGGCATCATCGAGACGCCGATCTGGCTGGGCATCATCCCCGGCGCGGCGGCGCCGGGCGCCAACGCGCCCAATCTCGACGCGATCTCCGAGACCGTGGTGCCGATCGGCAGCAAAGGCCTGCCCGAGGACATCGCGGCCGGCGTGCTGTACCTCGCCAGCGACGATTCACGCTACGTCACCGGCACCGAACTGGTGATCGACGGCGGCATGTCGACGCGCTGAGCGATGCGCTAGACTGCGCCCATGGGCATCCTGACCGCCGACATGAAGCGCGTGGTGGCCGAGCAGAAGCTCGGCTTCGCCGCCACGGTCTCGCCCGACGGTGCGCCGAACCTGTCGCCCAAGGGCACGATGGCGGTGTGGGACGACGATCACCTGGCGTTCCTCGATATCCATTCGCCGCAGACGGTCGCCAACCTCAAGACCAACCGCGCCATCGAGATCAACGTCGTCGACGTCGTCCTGCGCAAGGGCTACCGCTTCAAGGGTGCCGCCACGGTCTTGAGCAAGGGCGTGCTGTTCGACGCCATCGCCGATTTCTACCGCCAGCGCGGCAGCACCAGCCCGTACCGCAACATCGTGCTGGTCAGGATCGAAGCGGTGGCAGCCTTGATCTCGCCGGCTTACGACGATGGGCGCAGCGAAGCGGACGTCGCGGCGGAGTGGGAGGCCTATTGGGCCGGCCTGCGCAAGCCTAAAGGCTGATCGCTGCCAGGCCCTGTTGCTCTCAAAAATGACACCGGTTACCATGGCGGAAATGACAAGCGTTCCGGGCCGGGGCACAGTGCCGCCCGCCAGCGCAATCGGGAGCGGAAAATGGCCAGGGACCGGCTCAAAGTACTGGGCGCGATCATCGATCAGGGGGTGATCCCGGTGTTCTATCACCC
>CAYXMO010000254.1:0-4860 GCA_964465935.1 uncultured Rhizobium sp. | reverse complement strand
TCGAACGCGACCGGATCGGAGATGTAGTCGGCGCCGGCCGGGATCGTGACGTCGGTGCGGCCAGAGAAGTGCAGCGCACGGTCGCTCTCAGTATCGATGCCGCCCAGGATCAGCGACGGACGCGCGATATGCGCCGAGACGATGTGCAGCGGCGCTGTCCCGAAGACGTTGGAGATGTGAACCCGCAGCATCTTGCCGCCGAGCGAGAGGCGCACCGCCTGGCGCAGCGTGGCGCCGTCGAGCGCACCGGGCGGCAAGGCGTTGGCGGGTTCGGGGATTTGCTGCGGCGTCGCCCAGGACGCGACCCAGCGCTGCGCCGGAAATTCAGGGCCATGGGGCGGGTGAACCGGCTTCGCCTGCGCCCCCGCCGCCAGAAAAAGCGCCAGCACTACCAGCCCTAAGCGCCGCATCCTGCCCTGCCCGTGGTGTTTTCTTGGCGTTATTGGTAACGCTATCACAAGATGCCGCCAAGCGTTGCGGAATGTCAAAACCGCCCCCGCGGTTCGGGCGCAGGATGGAGGGCGCCGAGACATGCTTCACCCGCAGCAAAAACCGGCAGTTCGGCTAGACTCGCGAATCAGATGATGGCGACCCGCTCTTTCGGCAGCAATCTCGGCATCCCGGCCGGCGCCTGGCGCTGGGCGGCGCTGGGCTTTGTGTTCCTGGCGCTCGCCTCCGCCGGGCTCGCGGTGACCTCGGCCGACAAGGTCGGCTGGGCCGGCGTGATGCTGCTGGCGGCGATCGGCGCGGTCGCCAGCCTCTTTCTCTTTGCGGTGTGGCCGAAGGAAAAGATCGCCGCCGCCGACGCCCGCCGCATCGCCGAAGCTGCGGCGCGCGCCAATGTCGCCTGGGCGATCACGGCGAGCGACGGCGCGGTGCTCGATTGCAACGAGGTCTATCGCAAGATGTCCGGCGCCGCCGACGGCGAGGCGGCACCGCCGCCGGAGCTGGCGCTGGCGGGCGAGCCGTCGTCCGCGGTGCTCTACCGGCTGACGCGCGGCGCCGCCGAAGGCGTGGCGCGCGAGGAGAGCTTCGTCGTCGGTCCGGGGATCGAGATCGTCGCCGCGGTGCGGCCGTTGACCAACGGCCAGACGGCCTGGTGGTTCACGCCCAGGCTGGCAGCGTCGGCGCCGATCAAGGATGCGGCCCCTGCCAAGGCCGCTGCGGCCAGCGCGGCGCCGGTCGCGCCGGCGGCGATGGGCGACGTGTTCCGCGACGCGCCGGTCGGCGTCGCCTTCGCCAATGCCGATGGCAAGCTGGTCGACGCCAATCCCGCCTTCGGCAAATTCTTCGGCGTCTCGGGCGCGCTGGCCGGACGCAGCCTCGGCGATCTCACCGATCCCGCCGACCGCACCCGCGTGACCGAGCTTATCTCGCAGGCGGCGCAAGGCGCGCACAGTGTCGCCAGCGCCGAATTGCGCGCCGCCGGGATCGAAGACCGCAACGCCGAGCTCTTCGCCAGCCCGATCAGCGGCGGCCGCGCCATCCTTTATCTCGTTGACGTCTCCGAGCAGAAGGCGCTGGAGACCAAGTTCGCCCAGAGCCAGAAGATGCAGGCGGTCGGCCAGCTTGCCGGCGGCGTGGCGCACGACTTCAACAACCTGCTTACCGTGATCATCGGCAATTCCGAGTTCCTATTGATGCGGCACCAGGCCGGCGATCCGTCGTTCAAGGAGATCAACGAGATCCAGCAGAACGCGCTGCGCGCCGCCAGCCTGGTGGGCCAGCTCCTCGCCTTCTCGCGCAAGCAGACGATGCAGCCGCGCGTGCTTACCGTGCGCGACGTGGTCGGCGAGCTGGCGCTGATGCTGCGGCGGCTGCTGCGCGAAGGCGTCGAGCTCAAGCTCGAACACGGCGCCGATGTGTGGCCGATCCATGCCGACGAGGCGCAACTCTCCAACGCGATCATCAACCTGGTGGTCAACGCCCGCGACGCCATGCCCAAGGGCGGCACGGTGACGATAAGGACCGCGAACGAGACCGTTCTGACGCCGGTTGCCTACGGCACCGGCGTGATGCCGGCGGGCGACTATGTCCGCATCGAAGTCGCCGACACCGGCACCGGCATCCCCAAGGAAGTCATCGGCAAAATCTTCGATCCCTTCTTTACCACCAAGCCGGTGGGGCAAGGCACGGGGCTCGGCCTCGCCACCGTGTTCGGCATCGTCAAACAGACCGGCGGCTTCATCGACGTGAACTCCGAGGTCGGCAAGGGCACGACGTTCCGCATCTTCCTGCCGCGCCACCGCGCCGATGCCAGCGCCGCGATCGCGCCCGAGCCCGAGCGCGGCGCGCTGCGCGATGTCACCGGCCAAGACACGATCCTGCTGGTCGAGGACGAGGAAGCGGTGCGCAGCTTCGCGGCGCGGGCGCTCAAGATGCGCGGCTACAGCGTGCTGGAAGCCAGCGGCGGCGAGGAAGCGCTGGAGATCGTCAAGACCTCGAAAGTGCCGATCCACCTTCTCATCACCGACGTCGTCATGCCGAACATGGACGGCCCGACGCTGGTGCGCGCGGTCAAGCGGATCAAACCGGAGATGGCGGTGATCTTCATGTCGGGCTATGCCGAAGAAGCCTTCCGCCGCAACGACGAGAAGGCCGCCGACCTCCACTTCCTGCCCAAGCCGTTCGGGCTCAAGCAGCTGGCGGCGAAGGTGAAGGAAGTGCTCTCGGGGGCGCCCGTGGCGAAGCGTGTGGTGGGGGAGTAGCCCGCCAAAAATCCTCGCGACAAGTCGCTAGGCCGGAGTCATGCTGGTGGCCCGAGGTGAGAGCTATCCATGGATACGAGACCGCTCGCGACGCGTAAGCTGCCTGCCGATTTCGATGTCGAGGGTCACACCCAGCGGCTCAAGACGCAGGGCTATACGATCATCGACGACTACATGTCGCCCGAGCAGCTCGCGCGGTTTCGTGACGGGCTGAAGGGGCATCTGGGCACCTATCGCGGGCGCAATCCGTTCGAGGGGCTGACCACCGAGCGCGTCTATACCCTGGTCGGGCGCGGCAAGGTGTTCGAGGAGATCGCCGAAGACGCGCGCCTCTTGGCGCTGCTCGACCGCTGGCTGCTGCCCAACTATCTGCTGAGCGCCGACCACGCCATCTGCATCTATCCGGGCGAGAAGCAGCAAGGCCTGCACTACGACGACACCTTCTATCCCTTCCCGCGGCCACGCCCCGCCATCAGCATGAGCACGATCGGCGCGATCGACGCCTTCACGGCAGAGAACGGCGGCACCGTGATGTATCCGGGCAGCCATCTGTGGCCGGCCGAGCGGGTGCAGAGCCTGTTCGCGGACATCGCGGCGGGGCGCAAGACCGAGGACACGCAGAGCGTCTACTATTTGACGATGCCGGCGGGCGCGCTCTGCCTGTTCCAAGGCACGCTGGTGCATGGCGCCGGCGCCAACCGCTCCGCGGCGCCGCGCCTCGCCTACACCAACCACTATTGCGAGCCCTGGGCGCGGCAACAGGAGAATTTCGCGCTCGGCGTGCCCAAGGACCGCGTCGCGAAGATGAGCCGCGAATTGCAGATTCTGCTCGGTTACGAATTGCGCCGGCCCGGCGACATCATGGGCCAGGTCGGCGGCTATCATCCGGCCAAGACGCTCGATCCCGGCTGGGTGCTGCCGGTGCTGCGGCCGGCGCGCGGCGACGCTTGAGCATTCCGGTCATCGACATCGCACCGTTCCTCGATGGGCGAGATGCCGGCGGCGTGGCGCAGGCCTGGGACGCGGCGATGCGGCAGACCGGCTTCGCGCTGATCACGGGTCACGGCATCGCGGACGCTTTGCTCGACCGCATCTATGCGCAGGCGCAGGATTTCTTCGCGCGCGCGCCAGAGGCGAAATCCAGGCTCAGCTTTGCGGACAAGGGCCGCGGCCAGGGCTATCTGCCGCTGCGCAGCGAGATCGTCGGCAGCGGGCGCGACCCGAACGCGCGGCCCGACCTGTGCGAGTCGCTGACCTTCGCCCATCCGCGCTTCGACCGCGAGGCCGCGGGCAACGCGCTCGACGCGCGTCTCTATCGTCCCAATCTGTGGCCCGATGGCCTGCCGGGATTTCGCGAGACGGTGGAGGCCTATATGGCGGCGGGGCGCGATCTCGCTTTGAGCCTGATGCAGCTGAGCGCGGTGGCGCTGCATCTGCCGCAGGATCACTTCGCGCCGTTCTTCGGCAAGATGGAGCTGAACCTGCGCTGCGTGCTCTATCCCGATCAGCCGCAGGCACCGGAGGAGAACGCGCTGCGCTACGGCCCGCACACCGACTTCTCCGGCTTCACCATCCTGCGCCAGGACGAGGCTCCGGGCGGGCTGCAAGTGCAGGCCGGCGCGGACTGGATCGATGTGACGCCGGTGCCGGGTACGCTGGTGATCAACGCCGGCGATCTGATCCAGCGCTGGACCAACGGCCGCTGGGTGTCGAACGTCCACCGTGTTGTTAATCCCCCTCCGTCCTTCGCACCTAACGGTGCCTCCCCCATCAGCGCGCTTTCGCGCGCGCGGGGGAGGCGGGGCACGGAACGCCTTTCCATCGTGCTGTTCACCGGACCCGACAGCGACGCACAAATCGCCTGCCTGCCCGGTTGCGGAGAGGCGAAATATCCGCCCATCCTTGCCGGACATCATTCCGAAGAGAGGATGCGGCAGACCTATGGCCATCGCACGGATTAGCCTTTTCGCCGCGGCGTTGCTGGCCGCCGCGCCCGCCGTCGCGGCGCCGCCGCTCTCGCGCGAAGCCCAGGTCGCCGCGATCGTTGCGCGCAACGCCGGCAACCCGGCCTTTCTGCGCGTACTGCTGCAGCCGATGCCCAAGGGCGGCGACCTGCACAACCATCTCGACGGTTCGGTCTATGCCGAGGACT
>CAYXMO010000253.1:0-4862 GCA_964465935.1 uncultured Rhizobium sp. | reverse complement strand
GTCGAGGAATGAGCCGCGCCGAACGGATCGTATGCGCTCTCGGCACGTTTGGTGAAACCGGAGAGGCCGCCGCCCTGGCGCAAGGTGCGCATGCGGTCGCGGCGGCCGGTGAGGATTTTGTGCGGATAGGCCTGGTGACCGACGTCCCAGATCACCTTGTCCTTGGGCGTATCGAACACGTAGTGCAGCGCGGTGGTGAGTTCCACGACACCGAGGCCGGCGCCCAGATGGCCGCCGGTCACCGATACGACGTCGATCATCTCGGTGCGCAATTCGTCGGCGAACTGGCGCAGATGTTTACGGTCCATCGCCCGCAGCTGGTGCGGTTCGTTTACGGTGTCGAGGAGCGGCGTTTTTGTGGGCAGGGCCATGGCAGAATGGTCTCTCGCGCCTAAGCGCGCTCTGTTGCAGTGCGAAAAAGGTCGGCCTTTTTGAATTGCAAATCAAGCCGAACCGAGGTCAGCGGGTTCGGTTCCCACCGCACCTGTTGCACCATGGACAATCTTTTCCAGCCGGCTTTCGGCGGCTTTGAGCTTTTTCTCGCAATGCGCCTTGAGCGCCTGGCCGCGTTCATAAAGGGCGATGGAATCTTCCAAGTCGACCTCGCCCTGCTCCAGACGCGAAACGATGTCCTCCAGCTCCTTGAGCGCTACCTCGAAGCTGAGCTGGTCGACGGGTACGGAATCGGATTTGGGCTTGGCAGCCATGGCGGGTCCTGAAATTAGCCTGCAACGTCAGACGGTTGGATCGAGAGCGGGGCGCAAAGCGCGCTTCCCCGGCACCACGTCGAAGGCAATGGTAAGGCGCCTGTCGCGCGATTGGAACGGCACGGTTCCGTGCCAGAAATAGGATGGGAACAGCACCAGCTTGCCGACGGCAGGCTTGATCACCCGGCCCGGCCGGTCGCGCTCGCCCAGGCGGAATTTGGACTCGCCGAATTTGATCGCGCCCTGCCCGCTCTCGCCATCGGACACTTCCGCCGGCAGCGACGCGTAATAGGCCGAGCTGATCCAGCCCTGATCGTGAACATGGTTGGAATGATAGCCGGCCGAATGCAGCCGGCACGACCATGAGCCCGAGAACGCGAAGTCCGACTGCTTGCGCGCCAGCAGCGGATGCTCGGCGCTGTCGGGCATGCTCGCGATGTATTGCGCGACGGCTTCGCGAATCTGCTCGCGCACGGCTTCGATGGCGCGGCTTTTCTGCGCGAATAGGCTGCCGGTGGTCTGGGTGCCGTTCTGCAGCGTCTGGTCGATCGGCGCGCCGTGCCGCGTATGCAGCGGTTCGAGTTCTTCGGCGAGCGCGCGGTTGAAAGCCGCGATGTCGGCGAAGCCGGAAGGCGGCGCGATCTCGTATTCGCGCACATAGCGGTCGAGATTGACGAGCTGGTCGTAGCGGCTGTCGCCCGCTTCGCGATAGGCGAGCGCGAGATAGGCCAGCGTGATCTGATCGTAAGGATTGCGCGCCAGCGCGTCTTCGAGGATGCGCAAGGCTTCGGCATGTTCGCCGCCCTTGAGCAGCGCTTCGGCGAAATCCTGGCGGTGACGGACGCTGTTGGGATCGGCGGCCAGAGCCTCCTGAAACACCGGAAAACTCTCGTCCAAACGCGATTGCATCACCAGGGCGCGGCCCAGCGCATCGGCGATATCGCCGCGCTCCGGCGCCTTGTTGTGGGCGACGCGCAGGAGCTTTTCCGCCTCGATGGAATCGAACAGCCGCATGCGCTGGTTCGCCTCCGCCAGCAGCAGATCGGGCGTGTTGCCGGCCTTGCTGCGGGCATAGGCGAAGGACTGCATCGAGCGCACGTCGTTGCCCATGCTGAAGGCGAGTGCGGTGAAGTCGTTGAGCGCCGGCAAGAAATCCGGCTTGCGCTCGAACGCGGTCTGAAAGCCGAGCAGCGCGTCTTCTTCGCGCCCGACATGGGCAAAGCACTTGGACACCATATAGCGCGCTTCGTGCCGCTCGGGCGTGATGTCGACCGCGGCCTGCAGCACCGGAATGGCTTCGTCGTGGCGATTGAGCTGCATCAGCGCCACGCCGCGATAATAAAGTGCGTCGTAGAATTTCGGCGCCGTCTTGGCGGCGCTCTCCAGAATGCCGAGCGCCTCGTCCGACTCGCCGCGTTCGATCAGGAGCGCGCCGACCTGAACCTGGGCCTGGACGTAGTCCTTCTTGAGCTCCACGGCGCGGCGGAACGCCGCCAGCGCGGTGTCGTGCTGGCCCAAGGCCCGCAGGGCGACGCCGAGATTGTGCCAAGCCTCCGGATAGCTCGCCTGCAGCGCGATCGCCTGGCGGTAGGCTGATTCGGCGCCGGCGCGGTCGTCCTTGGCCAGCAGGAGGTTGCCCAGGTTGTTGTGCAGGATCGCCTCGCGCGGCGCGGCGGCGACCGCGCGGCGCAGCAGGCTTTCGGCCTCCGCGGTGTCGCCCCGGCTGCGAACGAAAAGCGCCAACATATTGAGAGCACTTGGCAAATTCGGCTGTGCGCCGACCAATCTGCGCACCAGGGCCTCACCCTCCGCCAAGCGCCCGGCCCGCCGCAACTGGTCCGCCTGGCCCAGCACGGCCTGGGGATTGGTGAGAGGTGCGCCGACGCCCGTCTGGGAGCTGAAAGCCATCCCGCTGATCTCCGGATTGGATGAAGGCCGGCAAACTAGCTTTTGAGTCGATGTGGCTCAAATGCTTCCGGCATTCACCTTTACGGCGGTCCAATTAATCCTATGGCAAGGCAATATTCACATGCGCACCGCTGTTCCCAGGCATCTTTATTCCAAGGATTAGAACATGTTGCTGGGAGATCGGGCCTTTGGCTTTGATAGTTGACACCTAAATGCAACATCGTCCGCGCGAATTGCGCATTTCCGCGATTCCATTTTGACCCTCGCGCCGGGCGGACGTAGCTTCCGTGCAATTGAGGCAAAACCGCGTCGCCGATACGTACGGCTACGCGGGTGCTGGGCTGGTTCCGGTCCCGTATCTGCTTCAGGCCACGTCGTTACGACACACAGAACCAAGGGGGTTCCACAAGTGTTCCAAGTCTCAAACTCCAATCTCCGCGCGGCTTTGATGCTCGGTGCTGCTACAGCATCGGCGCTCAGCCTCTCGGCACCCGCGTTGGCCGCCGCAGCGGACGCAACCGAAACCGTCGTGGTCACCGGCTCGCGCATTCCGCAGGTCGGCATCTACTCGTCGAGCCCGGTGACGGCCCTCGGCGACCACGAACTCAAGCTCGAAGGCACGACCAACGTTTCCGGCGCCCTGCAGACGCTGCCGTCGGTCGTGAACGACGGCGACGGCAACTCCGTGAACAACGGCACCGCCGGTATCGCCACGGTCGACCTGCGCAATCTCGGCACCAAGCGCACGCTGGTCCTGGTGGACGGCAAGCGCCTGGTCGCGGCCGATGCCTCCTTGAATATCGACACCAACCAGATCCCGGCCTCGATGGTCGAGCGCATCGAAGTCCTGACCGGCGGCGCTTCCGCGGTCTATGGTTCGGACGCGGTCGCCGGCGTGGTCAACATCATCCTGAAGAAGGATTTTGAAGGCCTCACCTTCGACAGCCAGTTCTCCTCGACCGATCACTCGGACGGCCAGACCAACGACTCGTCGTTCCTGATGGGCTTCAACTCCGGCGACGGCAAGGGCAACCTGACCATCTACGGCGAATACGCCCACCGCGACGGCGTGCTCGGCGCCGCCCGGGACTTCTCGTCCCACGCCCTTGCAGCCACCAACTACACCGGTTGCGCCGCAACCGCTCCCGCCACGCATTTCGGCGGCTTCTGCTTCTCGGGTTCTGGCACGATTGCCGAAGGCCGCATCACCTCGGCTTCGCTCGGCGGTCCGACCAACGGCAAGACCACGATGTTCACCGCCGGCGGCGGTGTCGCGATCTACGACAAGCGCACCTACAACTTCGCGCCGTACCAGTATCTGCAGACCCAGGGCCAGCGTTATGCCTTCGGTGCGTCGGGCCACTACCAGATCACGCCCGGCATCGACATGTATACGCGCCTGACGTTCTCGGACAACTCGTCGAACTCGCAGTTGGCGCCGTCGCCGATGACGGCCAACTTCAACATCAACTGCGGCAATCCGAACGAATCCGCCGCGGTTCGCCAGGCGCTCTACGGCAACACTGTCACGGCCGGCACCATCGCGGCACAGTGCGCCTCCATTCCGGCGGCGAACCTCTTGCGCCCCGACTTCACGGCCAACGCCGATCCGACACTGACCACGCGCTTGGTCGGTGTGGCGCGGCGTCTGGTGGAGAACGGCCCGCGTGCGACGAGCTACGATCACGTGTCGTATCAGATGGTCGTCGGTGCCCGCGGCGGTCTCGGCTATGGCTGGAACTACGACATTTCGGCGCAATACGGCCACCATACCGGTGCGTTCGTGTTGCACAACGACGCGCAAAAGCAGAACTTCCAGAACGGTTTGCTCGTCAGCGCGACGACCGGCCTCTGCCTCTCGGGCGGCACGTGTTCGCCCCTGAACTTCTTCACTCCGCAAGGTCTCACGGCAGCCAACATCAACTACATCCGTGAAAACCTGCTGTCTGACACGTTTGTCGACCAGTGGGACGTGCAGGCGACGGCGACCGGCGATCTCGGTTTCATGGGCCTGCAGAGCCCGTGGTCCAAGCAGCCGATCGGCGCTGCGTTCGGTGTCGAGTACCGCCAGGAAAAAGCGGACTTCCAGCCGGACAACAATCTGCGTACGGGCAACCTCGTTGGTTATCAGTCCGCGGTTCCCACCACCGGCGGCTTCAACGTGGCGGAAGGCTTCATGGAGTTCCGCGTTCCGATCGTCGAGGACGCGCCGTTCTTCCAGCAGCTCTCGCTCAACGCCGCCTATCG
>CAYXMO010000252.1:0-4882 GCA_964465935.1 uncultured Rhizobium sp. | reverse complement strand
CCGTCGCCCATATGGGCTTCGTCACCATGGGCCTGTTCACGCTCACCCATCAGGGCGTCGAGGGCGGCATCTTCCAGATGCTCAGCCACGGTGTCGTCTCCGGCGCGCTCTTCCTCTGCGTCGGCGTGATCTACGACCGCATGCACACGCGCGAGATCGCGGCTTATGGCGGCCTCGTCAATCGCATGCCGATCTATGCCGCCTGCTTCATGGTGTTCACGCTGGCCAATGTCGGCCTGCCGGGCACCGGCGGCTTCGTCGGCGAGTTCCTGACCATGCTGGGCGCGTTCCAGGTCAATACCTGGGTCGCGATCTTCGCCGCCACCGGCGTGATCCTCTCGGCGGCCTATGCGCTCTACGTCTACCGCCGCGTCGTGTTCGGCGAGCTGGTCAAGCCGGCGCTGATGACGATCAAGGACCTCTCGATGCGCGAGGTCGCGATCCTGGCGCCGTTCGTCGTCATCACGATCCTGATGGGCGTCTATCCCAAACCGGTGTTCGACGTGACCTCGGCTTCGGTCGCCAACCTCATCACCCAGAACAAGGCGGCGCTGGCCCTCGACCGGGCCCCCAAGCTGGCGCGGGAGATCGTCAAGTGACCCTGCAAGCCGACCTGATGGTCCTCCTGCCCGAGCTGCTGCTCGCCATCGGCGCCATGGTGCTGCTGATCGGCGGCGTCGTCGGCGGCGACCGCACCACCGGCCTCGTTTCGTGGCTCGCGATCCTGCTGCTCGCCGCCGCCGGCGTCATCGTTTTCACCCATGCCGGCCCGGCCTCGGCCTTCAAAGGCGCCTTCGTGGTCGACGGGTTCTCGCGCTTTGCCAAGCTGGTGATCCTGACCGGCTCGGCGCTATGCATCCTGATGGCCAAGGAGTTCTTCGCGCTCGACCGCACGGCGCGCTTCGAGCTTCCCATCCTCATGCTCCTGGCGACGCTCGGCATGCTGCTGATGGTCTCGGCGTCGAGCTTCATCGCGCTCTATATGGGCCTGGAGCTGCAGAGCCTGGCGCTCTATGTCCTCGCCTCCTTCAACCGCGACTCGGAGCGCTCGACCGAGGCCGGCCTCAAATATTTCGTCTTGGGCGCGCTGAGCTCCGGCATGCTGCTTTACGGCATCTCGCTGCTCTACGGCTTCACCGGCTCGACCGAGTTCGCCGTCATTGCCGCTGCCGCCACCTCCGGCGTCAATATCGGCCTGATCTTCGGCCTTGTCTTCCTCGTCGCCGGCCTCGCCTTCAAGGTCGGGGCCGTGCCGTTCCACATGTGGACGCCGGACGTGTACGAAGGCTCGCCGACCCCGGTCACCGCCTTCTTCGTCACCGCCGCCAAGGTCGCCGCCTTCGCGCTCTTCATCCGCGCCGTGATCGCGCCGTTCCCCGCGGTGGTGCACCAGTGGCAGCAGATCATCGTCGCCGTCTCGGTGCTCTCCTCCGTGCTCGGCGCCGTCGCCGCCATCGGCCAGACCAATATCAAGCGCCTGCTCGCCTACAGCTCCATCGGCCATGTCGGCTACGCGCTGCTCGGCCTCGCCGCCGGCACGCCGCTCGGCATCCAGGGCATGCTGATCTATCTGGCCTATTACCTCGTGACCAACCTCGGCATGTTCGCCTGCGTCGCCGCCATGCGCCGCGACGGCCAGAGCGTCGAGGACATCCGCGACCTCGCCGGCCTGTCGCGCACCCAGCCGCATTTCGCCCTGGCGCTCGCCGCCCTGACGCTCAGCCTCGCCGGCCTGCCGCCGCTCGCCGGTTTCGCCGCCAAGTTCTACGTCTTCGGCGCCGCGATGCAGGCGCATCTGATCGTGCCCGCGATCATCAACATCGTCGCCAGCGTGGCCGGCGCTTTCTACTATCTGCGCATCCTGCAGATCATGTATTTCAACGATCCGGTGCGCGGCTTCGACCACGACACCGGCCACGGCACCGCCGTCATCATGTGGGGCTCGGCCGGCCTGTCGATCCTGTTCTTCGTCTTCCCGGCGCCGCTGATCGCCATCGCCGGCCAGGCCGCGCACGCGTTGTTCCCGTGAGCACTTGGCCGCAAGGCTATGGCTTGAAGAAATTCGACGTCATCGACTCGACGAACGAAGAGGCCAAACGTCTCGCCGCCGCCGGCGAGCCCGGACCGGTCTGGATCGGCGCCGCGCGTCAGACCGCGGGCAGGGGCCGGCGCGGCCGCGCCTGGGATTCGCCCACCGGCAACCTCGCCGCCACGCTGATGCTGCGCCCCGGCAAGCCGGCGAGCGCCTGCGCCCAGCTCTCCTTCGCCGCCGCCATCGCCGCCTGCGACACGCTTCGGGACTTCGCCGCCGGCGCCGAGTTGCGCGTCAAATGGCCGAACGACGTCCTCGCCGGCGGCAAGAAAATCGCCGGCATCCTGCTCGAAAGCGCCAGCCAAGGCGGCGAGGCGCCGCATTGGCTGGCAATCGGCATCGGCATCAACCTGGCGGCGCATCCCGAAGGCCTCGAATTTCCCGCGACCTCGCTCAAGGCGCTCGGCGCCACGGTTCCGCCGCCCGACGACGCGCTGCTGCACCTCGCGGCCCATTTCGCCAGATGGTATGAAGCCTGGACGGCGAACGGCTTTGCGGCGCTGCGCGATGCCTGGCTCGCCCGCGCCGCCGGGCTTGGCCAACGCATCCGCGCCCGCCTGGCGCAAGAGGAGACCTCCGGCGTGTTCGAAGGCATCGACGAGACCGGCGCTCTGATCCTGCGCGAAAGCGCCGGCGGCGTCCGCCACATCGCCGCCGGCGAAGTGTTCTTCGGTTAAGGGATAGCAATGCTCCTCGCCATCGATGCCGGCAACACCAACATCGTCTTCGCGGTCCATGACGGCAAGGAAACTCGCGCCGAATGGCGCTCGGTGACCGAAACCACCAAGACCGCCGACGAATACGCCGTGCTGCTCGGCCAGCTGCTCCAGCTCAACGGCCTTGCCTTCGGCGACATCGACGCCGCCATCATCGCCACCGTCGTGCCGGCGGCGCTGTTCGATCTGCGCCGGCTGTGCCGCAAATATCTCAAATGCGAGCCCTTGGTCGTCGGCGATCCCGATCTCGACCTCGGCATCGAGGTCCATGCCGAAGGCGCCGGCGCCGACCGCCTGGTCAACACCGTCGCCGCGCATGAGCGCTACAAGGGCGCGCTGATCGTCGTCGATTTCGGCACCGCCACGACCTTCGACGTGGTCTCGCCGCAGGGCGCCTATGAAGGCGGCGTCATCGCGCCCGGCGCCAATGTCTCGGCTGAGGCGCTGCACGGCGCCGCCGCCATGCTGCCGCGCGTCGCGGTCCAGCGCACCCAGAACGTGATCGGCAGGGCGACGGTGCCGGCGATGCAGTCGGGCCTCTATTGGGGCTATATCGGCCTGATCGAGGGCCTGGTCGCGCGCATCAAGGCCGAGTACGGCCAGCCGATGACGGTGATCGGCACCGGCGGCCTCGCCAATCTCTTCCACCGCCAGACCCCGGTGATCGAATATCTCGATCCCGATCTCACCATCCGCGGTCTGGTCCAGATCCACGCGCGCAACGCCGAGCGCGCCAAGGCCAAGCCCGCCACGGAATGACCGATACCCCCTCGCGCCACGACGAACTCGTCTTTCTGCCGCTCGGCGGCTCCGGCGAGATCGGCATGAACTTCAATGCCTATGGCTACGGCCCGCCCGACGACCGCCAATGGATCGTGGTCGATTGCGGGGTGCTGTTCGGGCGCGAGACCACCTCGCCCGGCGTCGATCTCATCATGCCCGATATCCGCTTCCTGGCGGAGCAGCGGCAGAACGTCCTCGCCATCGTCGCGACGCATGCGCACGAAGACCACATCGGCGCCATCCCGCATCTGTGGCCGATGCTCAAATGCCCGATCTACGCCACGCCCTTCACCGCCATCCTGATCGAAGGCAAGCTGGAAGAAGCCGGCCTCTCCGCCAAAGTCCATCCCAAGCGCGTGCCGCTCTCGGGCAAGATCAAGCTCGGCCCCTTCACGATCGAATTCATGTCGATCACCCATTCGATCCCCGAGCCCAACGCGCTCGCTATCCGCACGCCCTTGGGCATTGTCGTCCACACCGGCGACTGGAAGATCGATCCCGAGCCGATGCTGGGCGAAGTGACGGACATCAACGCGCTCAAGGCGCTGGGCGACGAAGGCGTCCTCGCCACCGTCTGCGACTCCACCAACGCCCTGGTCGCCGGCGAGTCCGGCTCGGAAAGCCGCGTGCGCGAGAGCCTCACGGCGCTGATCGCCACGCTCAAGGGCAGGGTGGCGGTCACCGCCTTCGCCTCCAATGTCGCCCGCCTCGAAACCATCGCGCTCGCCGCCAAGCAGAACGGCCGCCAGGTCGCGCTCGTCGGCCGCGCCATGCATAAGATCACCGACGCCGCGCGCGAGACCGGCTATCTCAAGCACTTCCCGTCCATCATCGACGAAGCCGAAGCGGCCCAGCTGCCGCCCAATCGCGTCCTTTATCTGTGCACTGGCAGCCAGGGCGAGCCGCGCGCCGCGCTCGCCCGCATCGCCGACAACAATCATCCGAATGTCAGCCTGGGCAAGGGCGACGCCGTGATCTTCTCGTCGCGCGTCATCCCCGGCAACGACATCGCGATCCACGAGCTGCACAACAAGCTCTCGCTGCTCGGTGTCGAGGTCCTGTCTGCCGACGATCATTTCGTCCACGTCTCCGGCCATCCCTGCCGCGACGAGCTCGCCGAAATGTACCGCTGGACCCGGCCGCAGATCGCCATCCCGGTCCATGGCGAGCCGCGCCACCTCGCCGAGCACGCCCGTCTTGCCCGCTCGCTGCAGGTGCCGCGGGCGATCGTGCCGCAGAACGGCCAGCTCATCCGCCTCGCCCCCGGCCGCGCCGGCGTCGTCGACGAGGT
>CAYXMO010000251.1:0-4891 GCA_964465935.1 uncultured Rhizobium sp. | reverse complement strand
CCTTGGGATGGATGTGGTTGGTGTGAAAGCCGCTGTCGCGCAGGCGCGACGACCACGAGCCGGTGAAGGCGAAGCCGCCGCTGCGCCGCGATGCCAAGGGATGCGCGCCGGCGTCGTTCATGCGCGCGATATAGGTGGCGACGGCGTCTTCGATCCGGTGCCGCAGCGCCGCGACCAGGGCGTGGTCGCCGTCGAACAAGGGATCGAGCGTCTGTGTTCCGCGCCGCAGCGTCTGGTCGATATGCTCGCGCGCATCGCCGTGCAGGGTGTCGAGATGGGCGTTCAGCGCCGCATTGAACGCCGCCATGTCGGAGAACCCGTCCGGCGGCTCCAGGTCGAACACCTGCACATGGCGCGCGTAGTCGGTCAGGACCTGCGCGCGCGCATCGCCATTGGCGCGCAAGGCCAGCTCGTGCACCGCCAGTGCGCCCTGGTCGAAGGGCTCCGCCGCCACCGCGCCTTCGGTGAGGCTGAGCGCCCGCGCCGCCTCGCCCATCTGCAGCAGCGTGCCCGCCATGTTGACCGCGGTCGGCACGTCGCCGGGTCTGAGCGCCAGCGATTTCTCATAGGCCGCGAGCGCCGGCTCGAACGCCTTCAAACCCGTCAGCGCCAGGGCGAGGCCGTTCTGCGCCGCCGGACTGTTGGGATCGGCCGCGGCGGCGCGCGCAAAACAGTCGCGCGCTTCTTCGAAGTGTCCGAGCCGGCTCAAGAAACCGCCCTTGCCGATCCACAGCCCCGCCGCGTTCGGCGCCCGCGCCGTCGCCGCGTCATACGAGGTGAGGAATTCCGCGTCGCGCCCCAGCCGATAGAGCAGCGCGTTGAGCTCCTGATGCGCCGCCAGATGCAGCGGCTCGCGCGCGACGGCGCGGCGGAAGCCGGCGACGGCTTCGTCCGGCCGCCCCAGATGCTGCAGCACGCCGGCGCGGTTGGCTTCGGCCTGCGGCAGGCCGGGCGCGCGCGCCAGCGCCGCGTCGAAGGCACCGAGCGCTTCGCCATGGCGCTTCTGCAGTTTCAGCGCGACGCCGAGATTGTGCTCCAGCGCGGCGCGCAGCGGCGGCGCGCATTCCTGCTCCAGGGCAT
The DNA here is from genome assembly GCA_964465935.1 of uncultured Rhizobium sp. Classification (GTDB taxonomy): domain Bacteria; phylum Pseudomonadota; class Alphaproteobacteria; order Micropepsales; family Micropepsaceae; genus Rhizomicrobium. The sequence continues at coordinate 3,811 of CAYXMO010000251.1, read as the reverse complement.
GGCGCAGGACCGCTTCGGCTTCCGCCGCCCGTCCGGCATCGCCGAGCAGCGAACCCAGGCTGAGCAGCGCCGTCACGTCGTTTGGCCGCAGCTTCAGTGCCGCGCGCAGATGGCGTTCGGCGAAGACGGGATCGCCGCTGGCCTGCTGGATCTGGCCCAGCACCAGGAAGGCATCGAAGTAGTTGGGATTGGCGCGCGCCGTGCCGCGCAGCAGCGCCAGGCCTTCGTCGCGCCGCCCGGTCTCGACCAGGAGCTTGCCGAGATTGACCTGCACGTTGGGCTGCTTGGGCCGCAGCGCCAGCGATTGGCGATAAAGCTTTTCCGCTTCGGCGGCGCGGCCTTGGCTCGCGCGCACCAGGCCCATGAGTTGCAGCCCGTCGGGCTCCATCGGCCGCTGCCCCAGCAGCTGCGACAGCATCCGCTCGGCGAGCGCGGTCTGCCCCTGGGTGATCAGCGCGATCACTTGGGCGACCAGCGCGGCAATCTGGTTGGCCGGAGAACTGTTCATCGCGCCCTTTTAACCGCAAAACCCCGCAAAGGCGCGCCCTTGCGCCCCGTGCCGCCGCAACCTACGCTTTGGCCACGCTATTTCCCCAAAAGAGAGACATCGATGGCAGCGCCGCGTTTTCAAGGAACGGACAAATATGTTGCGACCGACGACCTGCGGATCGCGGTCAACGCCGCCGTGGCGCTGGAGCGCCCGCTGCTGGTCAAGGGCGAGCCCGGCACCGGCAAGACCGAGTTGGCGTTCCAGGTCGCCGACGCGATGAAGGCGCCGCTGATCACCTGGCACGTCAAGTCGACCACCAAGGCGATCCAGGGCCTCTACGAATACGACGCCGTCACCCGCCTGCGCGACAGCCAGCTCGGCGACGCGCGCGTCAAGGACGTCAAGAACTACATCAAGAAGGGCAAGCTGTGGGAAGCCTTCGAGATGAAGCAGCGTCCGGTGCTCCTGATCGACGAGATCGACAAGGCCGACATCGAATTCCCCAACGACCTGCTGCTCGAGCTCGATCGCATGGAGTTCTTCGTCTACGAGACCGGCGAGACGATCAAGGCGGCGCTGCGCCCCATCATCCTCATCACCTCGAACAATGAGAAGGAGCTGCCGGACGCGTTCCTGCGCCGCTGCTTCTTCCACTACATCAAGTTCCCCGAGCGCGAGACGATGCAGAAGATCATCGACGTGCACTATCCCGGCATCAAGCAGAAGCTGGTCAGCGAGGCGCTCAACGTCTTCTACCAGATCCGCGACGTGCCGGGCCTGAAGAAGAAGCCCTCGACCTCCGAGCTGCTGGATTGGCTCAAGCTCCTCCTCAACGAGGACATCCCGCCGGAGGCGCTGAAGGAAAAGGACCCGACCAAGCTGATCCCGCCGCTGCACGGCGCGCTGCTGAAGAACGAGCAGGACGTGCACCTGTTCGAACGCCTCGCCTTCCTGGCGCGGCGGGAAAGCCGGAATTAGCGGCCCACCTTGAAACGGCGATTTGCGACTATAGGTCGGTAGGCGCGGTCTGGTATAGGATCGCGCCCGCTGAAGGAGCTTGCATGCGCGCCCTGGCCGCCGCCGCCGTCCTGCTATGCCTTGCCCTGCCCGCGCTGGCGCAGAGCACCGATATCGACACCTTCAAGGACACCGGCACCGACCAGGCCAAGCTGCATGTCTCCGGCTTCATCTGTCCGCTGTTCATCGGCCATTTCCAGCGCAACGCCTATGGCGAGCGCGATCCCTCGCTCGGCACCGATTTCTGCGCCTATTCGGCGATCGACGGGGTCTACGGCACGATCACGCTGACCCCGCTCAAGACCGCCTACGACCCCAAGACCGCGCTGGCGTCGGAATTCGCCGAGCAGGAAGGCACCGGCGGGCGCATGATCGGCGAGCGCACCATGAATGTCGGCGGCGGTGCGGCGCCGATCTCGGTCTATTCGCGCTCCTACGAGACCGCGGCGCTGGAGACGCTGCACTACCGCATCCTGTTCTCCACCGGCACGGTCGGCGCCTGGGCGATCGAGGCGACGGTGGAATATGCGACGCCGCGCGACGACGACAAGCAGCGCGATTTCCTCAACGCGGTCTACACCGAAGCCCTGGTCCATATCGCCAAGGCCCCGCCGCCCACCGGCCCGGTCCTGCCGGCGGAAGGCGTTGCCGCACCGCCGGCGCCGGCGCATTAGCGCGACGGCGATGGAGCGATCCATGGCGCGTCTTGTCGTCGGTCTTGTCGTCGGTCTTGTCGCGGCTGCGCTGCTGCTGCCGCGTGCGCTGGCGGCGGACGCGCCCGATCCCGCGGTCACGGCACAGAACCGGCAGATCGTCGCCGCCACGCCGGACGCCGAGGGCGTATTCGCGGTGCAGGACGACGGTGCAATCCGGCATCTGCAGAGCGGCCTGGTCTGTCCTGCGAAATATCCTAACCTCTCGTTCTATCATGCGCTGGTCTACGCCTCGCCCGCCGGTCGGGGCACCGATGTCGGCTGCGACTACCGCCGCGCCGATGCGCTGGGCGGCGCCTGGTCCAAGCTGACGATTTTCGCGGTCAAGGCCGCGCCAGGCACGACTCTCGATCAAGCCTATGAGCGCTATCGCGGCGAACTGACCCAGGCGATGCCGGATGCGCAGCCGCAAGGCGAGGCCATCAGAATCGAGAACAAGGGCGGCGCACCGTCGAGCTTCCCCGACATTCGCTCGCAGGAATATCTGATCGTGATGAACGATCAGCGCTATACCAGCGAACTCGTCGTGGCGATCGTGGGCGGCTGGATCATCGAGATCCGCGCCACCTTTGTCGGTCTGCCCAACACCTTGGGCGGCACGCGCGAGGGCAGCGGCGATGACGTGCTGGCGGCGGAAGGCGGCGACCGCTTCATGTCGACCAAGGCGCTGGTCGACGCCGTGAGCACCATCGTGCCCTGATGCCGAGCGCGCTGGCCGCGGCCGTGGTTGGTCGCTAGCATGCCTGGGCGCGCGAGCGGCGGGAACGGTCATGGTGCTCAGAAGTTTGGCGTTGGCCTTGGCGCTGCTGGCCGCGTCGCCGGCGGTGGCGCAGACGTGCAACGCCGCCGCTTCGTCGCCGGACGCCAAGACGCTGAGCTACACGCTCACCGGGAACGGCGGCATCGCGGTGGCCAATGCCGTTCTCTATGGCTTCGACCGCCAGGCCGTGACCTATTTCCCCGATCTGAGCGACGAGGACGCGCATTGCCGCGCCGCGACGCTCACCATCGGCGGCGTCGCCTATGCGATCTTCGCCGACGACTCCAGGGTGGTGCCGCGCCGCACCAGTCTGGGCAAACCGAACCAGCGCAACGCCTATCTCGTCGCGACGCTGCGGCCCGAGGCCGCCGACCGCGTCTCGCACGCGCTCGGAGACAGCGTCGCGCGCGGCCATCCCGAGATTCCGCATGCCGAGAAGTCCGACCTCATCTACATGCTGGCCGCCGGCTCCGGCGCGCAGGCCGAATGGGACGTCTACGGCTTCTACGACGCGATCCCCGATGCGCCTCGCCTCGCCCAGGCGATGTGCGCCGCGATCCAGGGCAAATTGCGGCCCTTCCTGGTGCACAATGTCGAAACCAAAGATGCGCGCGCCCTGGCCAATTCCACAGGCACGGCGCTGGACGATCTTCGTCCCGATCCGGCCTGCGTACTGGGGCCGCCCTAGCGAAATCCCCAATCTGCGCTAGACTTGGACATCGTTATTCGCCTGCCGGAAGGTAAACGCCATGTTCTTCCAGTTCTTCGACGAGCTGCGCGCCGCCCGCATCCCGGTGACGCTCAAGGAATATCTCGCGCTGATGAACGCCC
>CAYXMO010000250.1:0-4911 GCA_964465935.1 uncultured Rhizobium sp. | reverse complement strand
CGATCCCACCAACCGCATCTGGATGAGCGACATGGAGCAGTACATGCCGCCGGTGAATCTCGGCGAGGTGATGCGCGGCGGCACGCTCAGCGTGGTCGAGCAGTCGAACAATCCCGACTTCGCAGCCGGCGATATCGTCAACACCTTCACCGGCTGGCAGGAATACGCCGTGCTCGACTTCGCCCAGAAGCTGATGAAAGGCCTGCCCCTGCCCGCCTATATGAGCGTGCTCGGCGCCACCGGCGCCACCGCCTATTTCGGCCTGCTCGACCTCGGCAAGCCGCAGCCGGGCGAGACCGTGGTGGTCAGCGCCGCGGCCGGCGCCGTCGGCTCGATCGTCGGCCAGATCGCCAAGCTCAAGGGCTGCCGCGTCGTCGGCCTCGCCGGCAGCGACGAGAAATGCCGGCATCTGGTCCAGGATTTCGGTTTCGACGCCTGCATCAACTACAAGAAGGAAGACATCCGCGCCGCCCTGAAGCGCGAATGCCCGAACGGCATCGACGTCGATTTCGAGAACGCCGGCGGCGAGATCCTCGACGCGGTGATGGAGCTGATCAATCTGAAGGCGCGCATCGTGCTGTGCGGCATGATCAGCCAGTACAACGCCGTCGAGCAGCCGCGCGGCCCGTCGCTGACCAACGTCCTGATGAAGCGGGCGCGGATCGAGGGCTTCATCATCATCGACTACCTGCCGCGCTTCGGCGAGTTCATCGCCGAGATGGCGCCCTGGGTGATGCAGGGCAAGGTCAAATACGACACCACCATCGTGAAGGGGATCGAGAACGCGCTGCCCTCGCTCGACATGCTGTTCACCGGCAAGAACACCGGCAAGCTGCTGGTGCAGGTTTCCGAGGAGCCCTGAATGAAGATCGCGCTCGACGACGGCAAGGAGGTCGAAAAGGCGGTCGAGGACGGACTCAAGGCCTTCAACGAGAAGAGCGCCGGAACCTCCGATCCCGCCGCGGTGAACGTCACGGTTCGCGACGATGCCGGCACGATCGTCGGCGGCATCGTGGCGCGGGTGTGGATGCAGACGCTCTACGTCAGCCTGGTGTGGCTCGACGACAGCCTGCGCGGCAAAGGCCACGGCAAGGCGATGATGGACATCGTCGAGGCGCGCGCCCGCGAGCTCGGCGCCGGCAATTCCTGGCTCAACACGCTGAGCTGGCAGGCGCGGCCGTTCTACGAGTCGCTCGGCTACACGTGCTTCGGCGAGATGCCGATGGCGCATGGCAGGCACCATCGCTACTTCATGCACAAGGAGCTTTGAGGCATGAAGCTCGCGCTGGAGAAGGACGAGAACGACGAGGTCCTCAAGGCCCTGATGGCCGGGATGAAGGCTTTCAACAACGCCGCGATTCCCGACCTCAATTCGCATCGGATCGTCGCGGCGATCCGCGACGATGCCGGCAAGGTGGTCGGCGGCGTAGTTGGGCGGCTGGCCGGCGATTCGGTCTACATGGAGGTCGTCTACAACGACGCCAGCGTGCGCGGCACGGGGATGGGCCGCAAGATGATGCTGCTGGCCGAAGCCGAGGCCAAGAAGCTGGGCGCGGCCGAGGCCTGGCTCTACACGATGAGCTTTCAGGCCAAGCCGTTCTACGAAAAGCTGGGTTACACCCAGTTCGCCGAGTTGAAATGGCTGAACGGCAAGCACAAGCACCACTTCATGCGGAAAGACCTGTGAGAATCACCGGCGGGCAGTTTCGCGGGCGTCCTCTGAAAGAGCCGCCGGACAATCGCGTGCGCCCGACCTCGGACAAGGTGCGCCAGGCGATCTTCAACATCCTCGCCCACAACGATTTCGGCTTTGCTCTCGAAGGCGCCGGGATCGTCGATCTGTTCGCCGGCACCGGCGCGCTGGGCCTGGAGGCGCTGAGCCGCGGCGGCGCCTTCGCGCTGTTCGTCGACGACAGCGCCGAGAGCCGGGCGCTGATCCGCGCCAATGTCGAGGCGCTGGGCCTGACCGGCGCGACCAAGATCTGGCGGCGCGACGCGCGCGACCTGGGGCCGGTGGCGGCGGGCTCGGGCGGCCCGTTCACCCTGGCCTTCCTCGATGCGCCGTACCGCCAGGACCTGACGGAACCGGCGCTCAAGAGCCTGCGCGATGGCGGCTGGCTGGCGCCCGATGCCGTGGTTGTCGCGGAAACCGGCGAGGACGAGGCGCTCGCGTCGGAGGGTTATCGGCTGCTCGGCCGGCGCAGCTATGGCGAGACCGCGCTTCACATTTTCGGGACCTCGGCGGCGTGAACCTCCAGCTCGGAGGCGGCGAGCGCGGCGTCTATTCTCTCGGCGGGATGGGCGGCATAGTAGCGGCGCAGCAGCACGAACACCGCCGCGGCACCCGCCAGCGCCGAAGCGATCGCGACGGAGAGCGAAAGGCCTCGCCACACCAGAAGCGCGGCGAAGGCGCAGCCCGCCGCGATCCCGATGTCCCAGCCGCCTTCGGCCGCGACCTGGAAGCGCAGCGGACACGGCGAGCGCTTGGACTGGTTATACACCGCCGTCATCATGGTCGGGATGTAGAGGCAGGCGGCAAGCGATCCGAGCGCGTTGGCGGCGACCGCCAGCACCGGATAGTCCTGCACGCCGGCACGCAGCAGGATGACCAGCGCCGACGTGCCGAGCGCGATCCACACCGCGTTGCCGCCGTTGCCGGCATCGATGAAGCGCCCCAGTACCAATCCGCCTACGGCGCCGGCCAGCGCCGCGAGCGCCAGGGCGCCGCCATAGGCGAGAAAATTTTCGCCCAGAAGCAGGAACAGAGCGATCTGCCAGGCGATGCTGTATCCGGCCGCGACCCAGCCGTCGGCCATGAACAGCCCCGCGCCGCGCAATGCCGCGCGGTAGGCCCCAGGCACGCGGCGCGCGATCTTGATGTCGGCGACGAAGAACAGCGGCACCGCCGACAGCACCTGGATCGCCGCGGTGACGGCGAAGGCGAGGCGCGGGCCGAAGGCGACCAGCAGCCAGCCGGCAGTGAGCGGGCTTAAGATGCCGACCGTGGCGGTGATCGCCTCGCGCATGCCCAGCTGCTGGCCGCGATGCGCCTCGTCGCCGCTGCTGGCGAAATAGGCGTGATAGACCGGCCAGTAGACTGTATCGGCGGTGGCGGCGACCGCGATCATCCAGAAGAGCGCGGCGTTCGTGCCGCGCACTTCGGCGACCAGCGGGAATTGGGCGGCCATCCCGATCGCGGCCAGAATGAAAAGGCGGCGCAATCCGAACCGTGCCGCGATGGCGACGACGGCCGGCCGGATGACGAAGCGCGCCGCGAAGATCGCGGCGAAGGCCAGCAGCACGGCGGGAACGGCGACGCCGGCCTTCAGCAGGCTGGCGGCGACGAACGCTCCGCCGCCGCCCAGCGCCGCCATGCTGATGCCGGTATGGAGGTTGAGGAAATTGACGGTGCGGTTGTGGAAGAAGGCCATCTCAAGCCTCCGCCGGCGCAAGCGCTGTCGCCGGATTGGCCAGGAAGTAGCGCCGCAACAGGACGAAGCAGAGCGCCAGCCCCAGGAGCGACAGCAGGATCGCGGCGGCGAGCGGCAATCGCGCCGCGACGAAGGCGGCCGACAGCAGGCAGCCGAGCACATTGCCGGTATCCCAGGCGCCCTCCATGGCGACATGGAAGCGCAGCGGGCAAGCCGAGCGCTTGGCCCGCACATAGACCGGCGTCATGTTCACCGGCGTGTAGAGCGCGCCCGCCAGCGGGCTCAGCGCGTTGGCGGCGATGGCGAAGGCCGGGTCTCCGACCGCCAGCGCCCGCAGAACAATGGCGAAGGCGAAAACGCCGATGCTGACCCATACCATGCGCACGCCATGGCCAAGATCGACGAAGCGTCCGAGCACGAGGCTGCCGGCCGCTCCGACGACCGCGGCGACGGCAAGCGCGCCGCCATAGTTGAGATAGTTCGAGCCCACCGACACGAAAAGCGCAATCTGCCACACGAAAGTCAGGCCCGCGGCCATGAAGCCATCGGCACCCTGCAGGACCAGCGTCACCTGCCAGGCGTCGCGAAAGGCGCCGGGGACGCGGCGCTCGACTTTGAGATTGGGCGTCCACAGCATCGGCAGCGTCGAGAGCGCGGCGATGGCGGCGCTGGCGTCGAAGGCGACGCGCGGCCCGAACCTCACCAGCAGCCAGCCGCCGAGCAGCGGGCTGAAGATGCCGACCAGCGCCATCGCCGCCTGCTGCACGCTGATCTGCGAGCCACGATGACCGTCATCGCCCAGACGCGCGAAGGTGGTGTGATAGCTCGTCCAATAGAAGACGTCGGAGATCGCGGTCACCGCGATCAAGACATAGAGCGCCGGGCCCAGGCCGCGAACCTCGGCCAGCAGCGGATACTGACATGCCATCATCGCCGTACCGGCGATCAGCGTCTGGCGCAGCCCGAACCGCGCCGCGAAGACGATGACGGCGGGCCTGATGACGAAACGGATGCTTTGCACGGCGGCGAACGCGAGCAGCACGGCCGGAACCGAAAGTCCGCCTTGCAGCAGATAGACCGCATAGAACGCGCCGCCGCCGAGAAAAGCGGTGGCGTGAATCGCGAAATGCAGGTTGAAAAGATTGACGGCGCGGTTGTGGAAATAAGCCATGGCTGTCCCGGAGGAAATGTTGGTGTGAAGTCGGCATGAGTCATCGTCCGGGCGGGCCGCGGGCCGCGCATTCCGGAAGATGCAGCTATCTCAGACGACCGACCAACATGGTGGGGACAGACCTTTGACGAACGGGCGGACGCTAGACCGGTTCGCGAACCGCTTCAACCGGCACCGCGAACCGCGCGGCGAAATTGCGCTAGTGTGTGTCCATGACCACAACCATCAGACCCGCGACACCGGACGACGCCGCCTTTCTCGGCTGGGCCAGCGTGATGGCGTCGCGCAGCCAGCTGGCGCGCGGCTGGT